>NC_019678.1:6000000-6300000 GCF_000316665.1 Rivularia sp. PCC 7116
CAAATCCTGGAGTTAGGAATAATGCAGCCTTCTCCACTAGATTCTATCCAATTAAGTATTAGCAGTATGTCTCCTTTAGCGATTTCCGAATATTTAACTCGGATTGGCTGGAGGGGTTCAATTGTCGAAATTGAAAAATTAGCTTTGTTTCTCAATGAAATTGTAGATACGATTGTTTTAAAAATAGAACTAGGAATTACAGTTGCACCTCAAGTCAGCTTACAGTGTTTTATATATCAAAATTTATATAAAGATGGTTATTGGCAACCTTTATTCGATTTTCTCATTGAAAATAAATTATGTACTCCAAAAAAGTATGCAGCACTTTTAAACTGGACGGGATTATCTTACGAAAAATATTCTCCCATACCTTGGCCTACTAATTTAAAAATGATTTCTGATTTTTTAGGAAATAGGGCATCAAGTATTTTAGTTAGGGAAGTAAGTCATATAGAAATAACCTATACAGAAAAGAAATTAGATGCAAAAGCTCATTTATGGTTTAGTCCAGATTGGGATTAAGAATGGGTAATGGTGAATAGGTAATAGGTAATGGGGAATAGACAAATTTAAATCGCGATCGCGAGTTTTGTTTAATATATTTTAAGTGATAATTACCAACTACCAACTACCAATTACCAATTACCCATTCCCCATTCCCCATTCCCTTCAATATATAAAATTAACCCCACTCAGTACCGTGCAAAATCTAAAAAAAATCAAAAAATTATCGCTTTTAGCCTTTGTCCTTATACTTGCAATTACAGCTACAGTAGTTGTGTTCAGTTCGCAATGGAGCAATTCCTCTAATAATACTAAGACTGTATCGCAACCCGGAAGCATTCAGGATGCTGGTCCTTATGAAATGACCCCTATGCCAAAGGCTTCTCTTCCTGCTCCAGTCTATCCCCAGGCAAAATCAGATGCGAAGCTTCCAGTACGTAAGAGTATTGTGGACTTAACATCTCAGGAGAAAGCTGCATTTGTCAACGCTCTAAAAAAAGTTAAAAATACCATTCCCGAAGGTAGTAAACTCAGTGTTTTTGACAAACTAGTTCTACAACACGTTATGGTTGCTGGATTCGAGAAACCTTTTAAATCTTCAGGGCCAGCGGCAGGTTACAATCCCGCTCATCCCGGTCATCCTGCATTTTTACCTTGGCATCGGCAGCTACTTGATGACCTTGAAAATGCTTTGCAGAAAATAGATCCCAGCGTTACTATTCCGTACTGGGATTGGACAGACCCCAAAGCCTTAGATGCCATGCTTAGTAATGATTTTATGGGGGGAAATGGTGAAGGGGTTACAGTGGATATTCCGGGAGTAGGTACTTTTAAAGGAGGACCTGTTAAATCCGGGCCATTTGCTGACGATTGGACGGTGAATGAAGATATCCACATAGAGCCGATTAATTTTACATCATTAGGGTCAAAAATTATCCGATTTCTAAGAATCCCTCCCTTTAACGAATATCCCATGCCCAAAGAAGTCATCGACCGCATGATGAATCTCGATGACTACGAAATTTTCTCTTTGGTGTTAGAAGGAGGTGGTACTGGATTAGATAAGAACAGCAAAATAATTGAAGATTGGGCAGTTCATGTAGTTTCTCATGCAATGATTGGAGGAGTGGTTTTGAAAGATTACAATAAAACAGCCCTTCCCACTAACCAAGCTCGGAACCTAGGAACAATGATGAGTATCCTTAGTTCTCCCTATGACCCGACATTTTGGTTAACTCATTCCAACGTAGACCGTTTATGGGCAGAATGGCAAGACAATGGACATACAGGTGAAAAATTCTATCCTAAAAACAGGATGGATTATGGCTATAACATTAAAGACCCAATTTGGCCTTGGGATGGCGGTAAATCCACACCGGGAAATCTCAACGATACGGATTTAGTCGCGATGCTGCCTAAAACTAATAGAATTATTACCGCCGCAGACCTGCTTGATTTTCGTAAGTTAGGTTATACCTATGATACGACTCGTCTTCGTAGCGAGAAAGCAATGCTCAAGCCAAAAACTAAATCTAATCATTCCATTCTTCACTGGTTGAGGAAGCAAGCCTAATAGGCGTAATCTTCATTTCACAAATACGCTTAAAACCTCACCCCCTTCCCCTCTCCTTGTCAAGGAGAGGGGTGTTCGTAGGACGGGGTGAGGTTCATCTGTATTCAATTGAAGTGAAAACCGCTATATTTCCATCATCAACTCAAAAATATCGCAACAATTTTCCACCATATCTATATTTTTTCCATTGATACAAATCTGATATCGGGTTTAAAATCAAGAAAATTGAAAACTTGAAAACCACAAAACTATAGTTTTCTGTTAGCAATATTAGAACTTTTCGTCAACATAAATATAGTCATTTTGACTATTTGTATAGCTCCATGAATATACAGGAGGTTATTTACCATGCCCAAAAGAATTAACTATTATAAAGAATTAGCCGCTGACTATTCCAGACCTGGATTAATTTCTGAAGATTTAAAGAAAAAACTAATCCAGCAAGGTGAAGAAATAACTACAAAAAAAGAAAAGACATTACCAGAGATTAATTCATCATATACGCTTCAACAAATAGAACAAGAAAATAAAGAATGGTGGCCTACTCATTGCGAAGCGTTGAGGCAGGGAAGAGGGGATATTTTAACCGATGAATATCGCGATGATTTGGTTTATTTCTGTCAAGATGGCCCTTATCAAGGATTAGAACAGCAAAAAGATAGAGAACAGCATTGGTGGGCTTTAATTGCACAGCCAGGAGTCACAATGGTATGGCCAATTGTGATGTTTTTCGGCGAACATACCTTCTTTGAATGGAAGTGTATAGATGATGAAACCAACGAAACAATAGCAAAAGGAAATGTAACTTGGGTTCGTCGCGGACACAGAGGAGGCTGTTATTTGAAGACAGAACAGTTGACATTCTACCGTGATGTTTTTGCACCCAATGAACTATTGAAATTAATCAAAACTGCTTAGTTATTCTAGGAACAATTTATAGGAACAATGGAAACAAAGAATTACAAAAATGCCGTTTTAGATGATAAAGAATTACAAGCGGGATTGAGCGGTATTAATCCAAAATTTGGTGACTTTTGTACCCGTGTTGCCGGAGAAGCTTGGGGTTTACCTTTAATAGACCAAAAAACTAAGGCTTTAATTACTATAGCCGTCGATGTTGTTAACCAAGACCAAACAGGAGCAGGTAATCCCTTTGGTGCCCATGTAAATATGGCAATGCAGCAGGGAGCTACCCGTGAAGAAATAGAGGAATTACTGTTATTTATGTGCGTTTATGCCGGTTTTAACAAAGCAGCCGGTTGTTTCGGAATGTTGAATGAAATTCTCGATCCCGCCCAATAATATTACCCCTCTCCGATGTTTTGGAGAGGGGCAGGGGTGAGGTTTTTCCTTAACAAGCAAAGGTGTAAGATTAATCCCCCTTAACAAGGAAAAGAAAAGTTTTAAGATTAACTATCAACAAGGAAATAAACATGGCTACAAATAAAGGAAAAATTGGCGTTTTAATTGAAGAACATTTCGACGAAACCGAATATATTCGCTTCAATCAATTCTTTCCCGAGAATGGATATGAAGTAGACTATATGTCTCATCTTTGGAATCAAGAAAGTCTTAAGTTTAATGGAAATGACCATCAAGCAGAAGCTACAGTCAGCGTAGAAGTTAATGATGTTAATTTAGCGGATTATAAAGGTATCATTTTAATTGGTGGTTATGCAATGGATAGATTGCGTTACGAACCATCAGTAAAAGCAGGACAACCCAATCAAGCACCAGCGGTAAACTTTTTACGTAAAGCTGTCAAAGCAATGGATGCTGGCAATTTAAAAATTGGTACTATTTGTCATAGTATGTGGCTATTTTGTGCTGACAAAGAACTGCTCAAAGGTCGTAAAGTTACCTGCGCTCACAACATTCTTTGTGATGTTGAAAATGCTGGAGGAACCATTGTTTATGAAGGTGAAGAAACCGCAGCAACTCATATTGATGGTAACTTAATTTCTGGTAGACATCCCGGTGTTGTCGAAGAATTTATGCAATTGTTTTTGCAGGAATTAGACAAGAAACAAAAAGTCGCTGTTGGGTAATAGAAAATTGGGCATGGGGCATAGGGCATGGGGCATTGGGAATAATTAGAAGTCAGATTTGTTTGAAGGTTAAATTCAATTTATACCTTTAACCTTTAACCTTTGACCTTTTTCAGTAGTTATAAACTAATAATTAATATGGGTACTACCTTAGATTTTACATTTTCCGATTTAATTGCTGGATATGTAACTTATTTTGATGAAAAAAACGATAGTTTTGGTTTAAAAACATCGGATGGTAGAGAGTTTGATTGCAATCTCAGTCCGATGAGTTATGCTAAATTGCTGCAAAATTTGGATGAAGGCTATCCAGATGCTACTGGTTCGATGCGAGCCATGTTATCGGAAGAAAATCGCTATTTGTTCGCTTATGGAGTCTTTTATCCCGATAAGTCTTCTTTTGATGCCAAATCTTTAGTCTTTGTTGGTCGTAAGTCGAATAATTACGCTTTTGAAAAACAAAATTGGTGGGTGGATCAAGCTCGCTCTCTAGCTAGTTTTTATTTAAAGGCTCAGTTTGGTGATGAAGAAATTGATTACCGCAATTATCGTACCTCAGTAAGTTTATCGGGGGCAAAATCAACTGTTAATTTTCGTCAAGAAACCGATACTATCTCCCGTTTGGTATATGGTTTTGCGACTTCCTATATGCTTACCGGGGAAGAAAGGTTTCTCGAAGCTGCTGAAAAAGGAACCGAATATCTCCGCGAACATATGCGGTTTCTAGATTTAGACGAAGGCATAGTTTATTGGTATCACGGAATTGATGTAGAGGGAGAACGAGAGCATAAAATCTTTGCTTCCGAATTTGGTGATGATTATGATGCTATTCCTGCTTACGAACAAATTTATGCTTTAGCCGGTCAGATTCAAACCTATCGAGTAACCGGGGACCCCCGAATTATCAAGGATGCCGAACTTACCATCAAATTGTTTAACGATTTCTTCCTTGATAAAGGGGAACATGGTGGTTATTTCTCTCATATAGATCCAGTAACTCTCGATCCTTTAAGCGATTCATTGGGAAGGAATAAGGGTACTAAGAATTGGAACTCTGTCGGCGACCATGCTCCAGCTTATTTAATTAATCTATGGTTAGCGACTGGGAAACAGGAATATGCCGATATGTTGGAGGATACCTTCGACACCATCGTCAACCATTTTCCCGATTATGAAAATAGTCCTTTTGTGCAGGAACGCTTTTTTACAGATTGGTCTCACGATACCACCTGGGGATGGCAGCAAAATCGCGCTGTAGTCGGGCATAACCTGAAAATAGCCTGGAATTTGATGCGGATGTCTTCGCTGAAGTCAAAGGAAGAATACGTCGATTTAGCAACAAAAATTGGCGAAATCATGCCTAGGTTTGGCAGCGATTTACAGCGAGGTGGTTGGTATGACGTTATGGAACGTGTTTTAGATGAAGATGAAAGCGTTTATCGATTTGTATGGCACGATCGCAAAGCTTGGTGGCAGCAGGAACAATGTATTCTGGCATATTTGATATTAAACGGTGTTCTTGGCAAAGATGACTATCAGCGTTTAGCCAGGGAAGCAGCATCTTTTTATAATGCTTGGTTCTTAGATACTGAAGATGGCGGTGTTTATTATAATGTTCTTGCTAATGGTATTCCCTTCCTTGCTAGTGGGAATGAGCGTGGTAAAGGAAGTCATGCCATGAGTGGTTATCATTCCATTGAATTGTGTTACTTAGCAGCGGTTTATACCAATTTATTAATAACCAAACAGCCGATGGATTTCTACTTTAAACCGATGCCGTCAGGATTTCCCGATAATATCATGCGCGTTGCTCCTGACATATTGCCACCCGGTAGTATCAAAATTGATACTGTAGAAATAGATGGAAATAGCTACAGTAATTTTGATGCAGAAAAGCTAACTGTAACATTACCTAAAACAACTAAAAGAGTAAAAGTTAGAGTCCGAATTGTGCCTACTTCATAAGAATCTACTCCTTAAAAATAGGTATCCTTCTGCTTTCTAAATTCATAGTTTACTTTAATTAACATCTTGTCTTGCATCATTTCATCTCTTCTGGAGGCAGAGCCTCTAATACCTATTTCCCAGGTTGAACCTGGGAACCAGAACAAATCCCTCCTCTAAATCTCTTTTCTCTGCGCTCTCGATTCTGCGGTTTTTATCTCTCGGAACTTTATTAATAACAGAAAAATTAAAAATTACCATGACTAACAAACTTATGCCGGGAGAAAAAGTTCCCGAATTAAAAGTAAACATCTTAAATGGGGAAGATTGGAAACTTTCTGAAGATGCTTTTACAAATATGAAGTTGATAGTATTTTATCGTGGCTTACATTGCCCGCTATGTAAAGCTTATGTCGGTGAATTAGATAAAAAAATTAACGAATTTGCTCAACTAGATATAGATATTGTTGCAATTAGTGGTGACAGCGAAGAAAAAGCCAAACTGACAAAAGCGAAATGGAATTTACAGGAAATTAAAATCGGTTACAACCACTCAGTCGAGTCTATGGCTAAATGGGGATTATATATATCTGAAGGAGCTTTTCCCAGCGAACCAAGTTTATTTAACGAACCCGGTATCTTCTTAATTAAATCTGACAAAACTTTATTCTTCGCTGGAGTTAACAACGCCCCTTTTGCTCGCCCTCCTTTAGATGATTTAATCTCGGGAATCAAATACATTACTACTAATGATTATCCCGTTAGGGGAACAGTAGAAATGTCAAAATATAATATGGTTGAAGAATTAATAACTAATACTTAAAGGCAAATGACTATCAATACGAAAACGGTTGCAGGTGTAAATATTATAGAAATAGCAGACAATAACGTAGATTCTAGAACTGTACCCGATATTCAACAGGAAATATTTCCACTAATTGAATCTAGCAATCAACTAATAATTGATTTATCACAAGTTTCTTATATGTCTAGCGCTGGTTTGCGTATGCTGCTATCTTCCTATCGAAAAGTAACCGCTAAAGATGGAAAAATAGTTGTAGTAGGTCTTTCCGAACAAATTAAAGATACCATGTCTATAACCGGATTTCTTGATTTTTTTGAATGTTCCGAAAATGCCACAACCGGTTTAGCTTTGTTTCTAGAAAATTAATTTTGAGTTAAGAATTAGGAATAATAAATACAATAATTACAGTTCACTAATAACTGTTCACTGATAACTATTCCCTATGTTTATAGAAAGAATTGATATTCATCCTACTCATACTAAAGATAAATTTAAATTACGTTGCGGAAAACCGTTTCCCTTTGGTGCTACCTTAATATCGGGAGGTGTTAATTTTTCAATATTTTCTCGTCATGCTACTTCTTGTACGTTAGTATTATTTGATAAACATGCTTCCGAACCAATGGCAGAAATTCCTTTCCCAAAAGAATTTCGTATTGGTAATGTTTATTGTATGGTTGTATTCGATTTAGACTATGAAAATATTGAATATGGCTACCGCATGGATGGACCGAATAATTTTAGTGAAGGTCATTGGTTTGATAGTAGTAAAATACTTTTAGACCCCTATGCAAAAATTATCGGTGGGCGCGATGTTTGGGGCGTACAACCTAACTGGGATGATATATATCAACACCGAGCTAAAATCGCCTTTGAAGATTTTGATTGGCAAGACGATTGTCTTTTAGAAATCCCTTCTGAAGAACTAATTATCTACGAAATGCACGTTCGTAGTTTTACAAAACATCCTTCCTCTAATGTTAAACATCCCGGAACCTTTGCAGGAATCCGCGAAAAAATTCCTTATTTAAAAGAATTAGGAATTAATGCTGTAGAATTAATGCCAATTTTCGAGTTTGATGAGTTTGAAAATTCCCGTCAAAGTCCGCAAACTGGAGAAACATTATTAAATTATTGGGGTTACAGTACTTTAGGCTTTTTTGCTCCCAAAGCAGGTTATGCTGCTACGGGTAAGTTAGGGATGCAAGCCGACGAATTAAAAGCTTTAATTAAAGCATTGCATCAAAACGGTATCGAAGTCATTTTAGATGTCGTTTTCAACCATACCGCCGAAGGAAACGAACAAGGGCATTATATTTCCTTCCGAGGAATTGATAATCAGACCTATTATATGCTTACGCCGGAGGGTTATTATTACAACTTTAGTGGCTGCGGAAATACACTTAACTGTAATAATCCCATCGTTCGCGGTATGGTTTTAGATTGCTTGCGTTATTGGGTAAGCGAATATCATATAGATGGTTTTCGATTTGACTTAGCTTCTATATTAGGAAGAGACCCTTGGGGGGCACCTTTATCCAATCCACCTTTATTAGAAACTTTAGCTTTCGACCCAGTTTTAGCTAAATGTAAACTGATTGCTGAAGCTTGGGATGCCGGTGGACTTTATCAAGTTGGTTCATTTCCCGATTATGGACGCTGGGCTGAATGGAATGGAAAATATCGCGATCGCATCCGTAAATTTATTAAGGGTGATGCCAATGTTCAAGATATGGCATTGAGATTGCAGGGTTCCCCAGACCTTTATGCACATACTTGTCGGACTCCCTCGGCATCAATTAATTTTATTACCGCTCACGATGGTTTTACTTTAGCCGATTTGGTTGCTTACAATGACAAGCATAATGAAGCTAATGGCGAAAATAATAATGATGGGGAGAACAGTAATAACAGTTGGAATTGTGGAATCGAAGGATGGACTGAAAATCAATCGGTAAATAGTTTACGACAGCGACAAATACGAAATGCACTGGCGATTTTAATGATGAGCCAGGGTGTACCCATGTTATTAATGGGTGATGAAATTGGACGTTCTAAACAAGGTAATAATAATACTTATTGTCACGATAACGAACTTAATTGGCTCGATTGGACGCTGTTGTCAAAAAATTCAGATTTATTCAAATTTGTTAAAAA
The DNA here is from genome assembly GCF_000316665.1 of Rivularia sp. PCC 7116. Classification (GTDB taxonomy): domain Bacteria; phylum Cyanobacteriota; class Cyanobacteriia; order Cyanobacteriales; family Nostocaceae; genus Rivularia. The sequence continues at coordinate 6,009,032 of NC_019678.1, forward strand.
CTGTATTGCTTTTCGTAAAGCCCATCCGATTTTAAGACAGAAAAATTTCTTAGATCGAGATAGTAATAATGGTTATCCAGATATAACCTGGCACGGTATTCGAGCTTGGAATCCAGATTTTAGCGATTCTAGTCGGACAACTGCATTTATGCTACGCGGTAGAAAAGCCAATCAACATCAAAAAGATGATTATATTTATGTAGCAATGAACATGCATTGGGAAACTCATGGCTTTGAAATTCCCAAGTTAAATACTTCCATTAAATGGCATATCTTTGTAAATACAGGAGTTACTTCCCCCGAAGATAGTTGGGAACCCGGGTGCGAACCTTTATTAGACAATCAGCAAGAAATTTTAGTCGGTTCTCGTTCGGTAATTATTCTAGTTGGAAGATAAATGATTGATTAACAACTGATAACTAGCAACTAACAACTAATAACTAACCACTAACAACTAATAGGAGAAAAAGTATGGAATTTAACGCAATTTTAGAAACCACAAAAGACACCGCTAAAATTATTTTATCCGGCGAACTTAAAGCTTCTACAGCACCAATATTTAAAACAGAAGTTGAGAAAGCTGCTGCAACTAATCCCCAAAAACTAGTCATTTTTATGAATGATTTAAGCTATATGGCTAGTGCTGGTTTGCGAGTACTAATTTTTGCCAAACAAAAGATGGGAGCTAACGTTGATATTTATATAATTAGTCCCCAAGAAATGGTGATGGATACGATCAAGAAAACAGGTTTCCATCACAGTGTAGAGGTTATGGATGAATATGACATTGATAAAGCAGAAGCGTAAAGTTACATGGAATCAATAATAGTATCTGGTGACTTAGAATCTTTAGACGCAATATCCGACTATGTAACTACAGCAGCTAAAAAAATCAATTTAGATAGCAAAAGTAGTTATAAATTGCGTTTAGCTGTGGATGAAATTGCAACTAATATTGTTATTCACGGCTATGAAGCAGCAGGAATTCAAGGGCATATAAAATGTCAAGCAGAATTTAGCAAAGAAAGTTTGAGTATTTCTCTTGAAGATTCAGGAATGCAATATGACGCAACCCAAAAATCACAACCAGATGATTTATATAAACCTTTAGAAGAACGACATATAGGCGGTTTAGGAATATATTTAGCAATTAATGGAGTTGATAAATATATTTACGAACGTCATGGAGATGTGAATCGTAATATTTTTATCGTAAATACTAAATAAATCTTCCCTCTCCTTAATAAGGAGAGGGATTAAGGGTGAGGTTCCGAAGGGGAATAGGAAACCGAAAATATGTCATTAAAGCTTTTTAAAATCAGGAAATCGCGTCTATCTTTTCTTGTTGTATCTGTTGCTTTTATCAGCATTTTGATAATTGAGGGGATTCTGCTTATTCCTTCAATGATTAGAAGAGAAAAACAGCTTTTGAATCAAGTTGAAGAAATAACAGAAGGAAAAGTTTCCGTACTTACACAAATTTCTGTTCCTAGTGGAATTGAAGAAAGCGACGAAGAAATTTACGAACAATTATCTAATTTAGTTAAACTCAAAGAAATTAAGATTACTGACGAACTCAAACATATAATAGTTGGAGGTTCGTTTTATACTTCTAATGGAAAATTGATTGGAAGCTTTGGAGAAAAACCCCAACTTTCTTTTTTAGACTTTAAAGAAAATCCAAATAAAAGCTTTCGTAGCCAAGATGGTACAAGGTACGATGCAGGTTGGACAGCACAACAGATGGGAAGAGAGACTTTCCTAATTATTCGTCATGATACTTCTTCCCTACAGCCAGAATTAAACGCTTATATTTTACGCATTGGTGGTTTAGTCGTACTAATTTCTATGTTTGTTACCGGTGGTGTATGGATTGCATTAGAACCAATCGTAATCCGTCCTATTCTTTGCTTGAGAAATGATTTAATCAAAGCAGGTGAAGCAATTAGTCAAGATAAGCCATCGCCAGATTTTGCTTCGGCTTCAATAAAGCGTAAAGATGAACTAGGAGATGTAATTACTGCTTTTGATACGATGTATCATCAAATTAGTTCGGCTTATTTACAAAGAAAACGTGCTGAAGCAGCTTTACAAGTTAGTTTAACCGAAGTTGAAAATTATTCACAAGCCCTTAATAATGAGTTAGAAAAAGGGCGAGAAATGCAGCTTAATTTTTTGCCTGCTGACGAGAGAATTAAATGTTTTGCTGATGAATATAATTGGGAAATTGCTTCTTTTTTCCAACCGGCTCGACAAGTAGCTGGAGACTTTTACGATATATTTGAATTAAATAACGGTAGTGTCGGATTTGTAATTGCCGATGTATGCGATAAAGGAGTAGGAGCAGCACTTTTCATGGCTCTCTTCCGCAGCTTAATTCGTATTTTTTCCGCTCAAATTCAATTACGTGGACAAGCTAAATCAATATTAGAACAATACTTACCTCAAGAAGGGTGGATTGGTAAATCTTCATTAACTAATTTAGCTCATCTGAATTCATTACAAGCCGTTTGTTTAACTAATGAATATGTGGCGAAATTACACGGCGAACTAGGTATGTTTGCTACTTTATTTTTTGGAGTATTAGAACCAGATACCGGGCTTTTAACATATATTAATGCCGGACACGAACCTTTATTTATAATTTCCTCCGATGGTAAAATAATCCATAAGCTTGAATCAACTGCACCTGCCGTCGGAATGTTGCCAAATATCAATTTCCCCATCAATCAAATTTACTTACAGCCAGGAGAAATTTTACTTGGTTATACAGATGGTGTAACAGAAGCTCGTGATTGCAATGGTAAATTCTTCACCGATAAACAGCTTATTTCTTTGTTAGAGCAGCCAATTGATTCTGCGAAAGAGTTATTAAATAAAATTACTACTGCTATAAAAGAGCATACTGGTAATTCCGAGCAATTTGACGATATTACTATATTAGCTTTACAGCGGAAAACTGAGTAATGTTCTCTTCGCTACTCTTTCTTTTCACCCTGCGATTTTTAGTAAGTTAAGTATTAGTTGCTTGTTTTAATAAATGTGCTAGGTTTTCTCCCACACCCAACGGAGGTTGAAAACCCCCGTCTAATAGCAAAAGTCCTATAAATAGGACTGAAAATAGCCATCAAATTTAAGGTTGACTATAAATTTACTGTTCCGATAGCGGTAGAGATAGTCATTAATTTTGAGATAAATTGAAATATAAGTAGAAAAATAAATTCAACTGTAATTATTATTGAAGTGAGGCTCAAAACTGATTGAGCTTCTATTCCCGGATTTAAACCTAAGAATAAGGGAATCCATGATAAAGCAAGATAAGCCGCCACAAAACTAGTTGTCACTTCAAAGCCGTAAATATAGGAAAGCAGAAATACTGTCATAGTCGGAATAGTTAATAACCAGCTTACGGCAACGTATAAATCTGCTTGTTTAATAATTGTTAGCAGCCAAATTATAGTTACAGTCGTAATTACAGTAATTGTTCCGATAACTGTTCCGATGAGGGATGGGTTAAATTCCATTTTACAGATGATACATATTAAGGGATTGCTTAAAATTATTTTTGAGGCTAATTTAATTAAAAAAATGAAAATCCAATCTCTTCATTTAGAATATTTCAAAAAGTTTCGCAAGCTAAATTTAGACTTTACCGATTCAGAAACAGGTTTAGCCAAGGATTTAATCGTAATCTTGAGTATGAATGGTTTTGCTAAGACAAGTATTCTACAAGCAATTGCAGCGACTTTAGGCACAGCTACCGGAAGATTGCACCAAATTTCCGAGGTCTTATATTATTTATGTTTGATGCTACTGGCAACAAGCGTTTACAACCAAAAACTGGCGAAAGTCATCTTTTATTTACTTATGAAAAACAATCTGATGGTAGTAGAAGTTGGTGTAATTTAGGTTGGTATAATGACGAATGGGGTCAATGGGAAGATATGTAAAAACATAAAATAGTTTCACCAGGAGTATTGGCAAAAACTTAAGCTTGTATCGCTCCATTTGAGAAGTTTTCAGAAAAGACTTAACATAAAAACTGAAATATTCCTTGCAGCTTTTCAAATAAAGGGATTAGTAACAAAATAAATAAACTTCGTGACACAAGACAAGATATTAGATAAAATCAAACATCATAAATCAAAAAACTTCCACTTCAACCAATTTCTGCCAGCAAAAGACTCCAAAACCAATAAAAATAAAACCAATTAAATATAAAGCTGTATCCAAATTATAGGTATCTGTTATCCATCCAACGACTGGAGCGATCGCAACAAAACCCAAGCGGAACATAAAGCTATTTATAGAAAGTGCTGTAGCTCTAATTGATGAGGGAAGATTTTGGTTAATACAGTTTAATACTAACGGACTACGAACACCTCGACTAAAGTAAATCAAAGCAATAAATATAATTCCCCATACTTGATTTATCAAACCCAGAAATATATAAGATAAACCTAATAATATAACTAAACCCAAAAATACTTTCTTTGTACCAAAAATATTCTCAATCGATGTTGCTTTAAAGGAAGCAAAGCTCAGTATAAAATGAAATGCTGCCCAAGCAAATCCAAAGCTAGAAACTGCTAAACCGCGACTTTGCATATCCGCTTGAGATAGCCAAACAGCTAGAAAGGTAGCTATTCCAAAATTTGCTGAAAATAAAATCAACCATTTGACTTTTTTATTCACCAACAATGATAAACGGATTGCTTCCCAGATTTCCCGATGGTTGATTGCTTGTCTAGTATTTTTATTATTCCCGGCTTGAGAGGGATTAATTGAAGATTGATGTAAATTTGGTTCAACTAAAGTTAAAGCAATCAAGAAATACAACAATATACAAATCGTTTGTAAGTAAAAAGGATAAACCAAATTGATTGCAGCTACTAAACCCCCTACCAAACCACAAATTGCTTCTGAAACTCCCGCAATCGCTCCGAGTCTTCCTTCTATATGACGATAACTTTGCTCCTGGTTTATCTCAACTAAACTATCGAATCCCAAAGCTGTATTTGCACCAGATATAAGACTACCAGCAATACCCGATAAAATTTCCGCGATCGCAAATGCTGTAAAACCAGTTTGAAAGCAGTAAAACAATAATCCCAATGTCCAAACTAATCCCCCTGAAACTAAGCAAGCTTTTCTACCAAAAATATCTGCAAAGTAACCAGAAGGTATTTCAAATATAAATATTGATAGCGATAAAATCGTTTTTAACAGCAAAGACTCCTCAAACGATAAACCATTATTTTCATAAAAAAGAATAATCACCGGAATTGGAAACCAAGCAAACTCCAATCCTTTTAATATGTAAAGCTTCCATATATTAGACTTGATTGAATTAACGGTTTGGAGATTTACACCCATATTTTTGTTTATTGCTTTTATTTTTATCGAAATTATCTATAATGCCTCTCCCTTACTCTTCCTCCGCGCTCTTCGCGCTCTCTGCGGTTTTTTAAATCATCTCTACCAGCAACGGAATAGTTACCACCCAAAAAAACAAGAGACGTTGCAGTGCAACGTCTCTACATTATTAATTATTCAATCTTACCGTACTATCGAATTCTTATTTCACAGTCCCTAAAACCGGAACAACTTCCGCTTTCGCAATTTCAGGTGTCACATTTCCTCTTGCATAAACACCAGGATTACTTTCAGCTATTTGAGCATAAGATTCTCTAACTTGAGCATTCACAGCTACCGTTTTTGCATCATATATCCCCATCGCAGCTTTAGGATAAAACCCAATTCCGATAATCAACACTAAGAAACAAGCGGCAATAAATACTTCCCGAGCGCTGGCATCTCTATAAACTGATTCACCTGGTAAAACGCAATCGGTACCGAAACAAGCTGTACCTTCTGCTTCTAAATTCTCAAATTTCTTATTATCAATGTCGCAAACAACTTTCCCTTCCCCGTAAAATACCTGTTTCAATAAATCAAGCAAATAAATCGGAGTTAAGATAATCCCTACCGAAGCTAAGAAAACCGTCACGATACAGAAAGTTGAGCTATAAATATCGCTGGTGGAAACACCAATTAATACAGAAAGCTCGCTGATAAATCCGCTCATTCCCGGAAGCGCTAAAGAAGCCATTGCTCCAATCGTAGATAATGCGAATACTTTCGGCATTACTTGTCCAATTCCACCCATTTCATCCATCTTCATTGTATGGGTTCTATCGTAAGTTACCCCAGCCAAGAAGAATAATACCGATGCAATCAAACCGTGGGAAATCATCTGTAACATTGCTCCGTTAATTCCCAAATCTGTAAACGAAGCGATTCCTAACAGTACAAATCCCATGTGAGAAACTGACGAGTAAGCCAAACGTCGCTTCATATGAGTTTGAGCAAAGGAATTTAGGGCACCGTAAATTATATTAATTACTCCCAGGGTGGCTAAAACTGGTGCAAAGTAAATGTGTGCTTCGGTGAGCAATTCTAAATTAAGTCTAATTAATCCATATCCACCCATTTTCAACAACACACCAGCCAAAACCATTGATACGGGAGTCGAAGCTTCACCGTGAGCATCTGGCAACCATGTATGCAAGGGGAAGATTGCTAACTTAACGCCGAATGCAATTAGTAATCCTGCATAAAGCAGCAACTCGAAACCTAACGAATAATCCTTCGTTGCCAAAGCTGCGATATCAAAAGTTACATTATCGCCACCATACAAAGCCATTGCGATCGCGGCAACTAAAATAAATATAGAAGCGGCTGCGGTGTAGAGTATGAACTTAGTTGCTGCATAACGTCGGTTTTTACCGCCCCAAATATTGACCAGTAAATATACGGGAACTAGTTCAACTTCCCACATAATAAAGAACAACATTAAATCCTGGGCAACAAATACCCCAATCTGTGCTGAATACAGCACCAACATTAAAAAGTAGAATAGATGCGACCTGCGGTCAACTTGCCATGCCGAAAACATAGCCAGCGTCGTCACAAAACCCGCTAATAACACCAAAGGCACAGACAAACCATCGACGGAAACAGCCCAGTTGAAACCCAACTGAGGTACCCAAGCATAACTCTCCGCTAGTTGAAAACTTGCACTGCTTGCATCGTAATTCCGCCAAAAGGCAAAGCACATCATTAAAAAATCTGCCATCCCTACTCCGGTGGCATACCATCTCACGCGATTACCACTTTTACTCGGTATAAACGGAATGAACGCAGAAGCAACAAGTGGAAATAAAACTATCGCGGTTAGCCAAGGAAAATGTTCCGCCATGATTATCAATAGTAAGAAATACTTATTTTATTATTAGCTGTATTTTACTAAACTTTGTAACGTTTTTTTAATAAATTTTTCTATGGGGTAATCATAGAGGGATGGCAAGGAGAGGGGAAACGTCTTTATTCATTAGAATTTCCGACAAGAATATGTTCTCGTCATTCCCCTGGTTTATTATCGAAATATTTGATTTTCAAAAGCCACTCATTTTTAACTGAGAATTGTTTACAAAAGTTTACACAAAAAATTATCAAAAATAATTTTTACGTTTATGTGTTTCTTGAAAGAGCAAAAAAACACATAATTTTAGTTAATAAAAATTTAATCTTTAAATGTCTTTTAGTTAATTTATCAAGAAATAATTTAACTATCATAGGTATAAAGAGCTATCAAGAAAAGTTGCAGTACATAAAATAAAACGGAATAAAGCTACAGTCAGCGGGTTTTTCGCTTACCCAAAACATCTAACCCGTAATTCAAATAATAATTTTGTAGTAGAAAGCTGAAGAGTATTTATACGACCATCATTAATTCAAAACTGTAAAACTAAAAAAATTAATGAAGGCTTTGTTCGGGGTGTAGAAACAGTATCCACACTCATCAAAAAAGGAGAAAATAATGATTCAATTCCGAACTATTAATGGTTCTGATAATCATCCAGAGAATTTAGGTGAAGCAGGTTCGTTATTAAGAAGACTGCTCAAACCAGCTTATGAAGATGGGTTCAATTTACCCAGAGGTATTACCGAAAGCCAGCCTGGTAATCCTTTTATTGGGCCATCGCAACTTCCTAACCCCCGTAAAATTAGTAATGCAATTTCTGCACAAACTAAATCCGTACCAAATTCAATCGATGCTAGCGACTGGATTTGGCAGTGGGGTCAGTTTCTCGACCACGATTTAGATTTGAATGAAGGAGGTAATGAAGCGTTTTTTATTCCGGTGGATGCTGACGATCCAATTGCAGATAATCTTCCCCGCTTGGGTGTTGCTCAATCGCAATTAAACGTAAACGTAAATGCTAGGCAAGCTTCAGCATCTGCACTACAACCTTCAGGATTGATTCTTCCCTTCCTAGGCAATACCGCACCTGAAAATTTACCAGCAGTTGATAGCCTTGTTTCTAATGCCGAAGTTAGAGAAGAAAACGCAGAAGTTGGAATTGCTCAGTTAGAATCCCCCAGCCAGCGTCAAGCAGGTACTCCATTTATTCCCTTAACTCGAATTACCGCCGCTCCCGGTACCGGAATAGAAGGAAAACCCCGGCAGCAGGTGAATCTAATTACTTCTTTTATTGATGGTTCCCAGGTATATGGCTCCGAAAAAGACCGAGCAGATTTTTTAAGAGCTAATAGTAGTGGGGAGTTAAAAAGCCAGAATATCAATGGTGAGGAACTACTACCGTTTAATACAGCTAATCCTCCCTTCCCTAATGGAAATCCGTTAGGATTGCCACAAGAAGAATTGTTTATAGCTGGCGATCCAAGGGCTAACGAACAAGTTGGATTAACTGCCGCTCATACCTTATTTGTTAGAGAACATAATTCTATAGCTGAAGATATAGCTCGTAGAATCGCAGCTGGAGACTCTGACATTTTAAATTTGTTAGAGCATTCGGGATTATCGAAAAACGATTTTATCTATGAATCGGCTCGTAAAGTAATCGGCGCTCAAATTCAGCAAATTACTTATAACGATTATCTGCCACTGTTAATTGGTAAGAATTTAGTCGAAAATTATTCTGGCTACAAGCCAAATGTTGACCCTAGAATTAGTCAAGAATTTGCCAACGTCAGTTTTCGTTTGGGACATTCTCAACTTTCTCCAGAATTGCGCCGCGTTAATCCCGACGGTACTTCCGCCGGAACTATTCCGTTAGGAGAAGCCTTTTTTACGCCAGACAAAATTATTAATAACGGTGCCGATTCTCTGCTGGCTGGTTTAACTACCCAACAATCCCAAGCAGTTGATAACTTGGTAGTAGATGGCGTGCGAAACTTCTTGTTTGGAGTTGGTACCGATGCTCCGGCAACCGGAGGATTTGATTTAGCAGCAGTGAATATTCAAAGGGGGAGAGATGTAGGTCTTCCGAGCTATAACGATGCTCGTAGGGCATTGGGATTGCGACCTGCGACAGCTTTTTTAACAACCGATAGACGGCAAGGGATTACATCAGATCCAGAAGTTGCAGCTAGATTTGCATCAATTTATGATTCTGTAGAACAAGTTGATTTTTGGATTGGTGGAATATCCGAAGACCCCGTAAATGGTGGTTTAGTTGGCGAACTATTTAGTAAAGTTCTGATCGACCAATTTACTAGACTTAGAGACGGCGATCGCTTCTTTTATTTGAATCAACTTGAGGATTTATTAGTTCTCGATCCAGATTTACAAACCACGACGCTCTCGGACATTATTAGTCGCAATACAGACCCGGATTACATAATTCAAGAAAACGCTTTTATCGTTCCTAACCTTAGTATTGATGACGCAAATAGTTCCAAGGAAGGATTGTTAGAGTTTGTAGTTAACTTATCAGATGTCAGCAGTTCTATTGTGACGGTAGACTTTGAAACTATTGACGGTACCGCTACAAAGGGAGAAGATTACGCTGAAAGTAAAGGTACTTTAACTTTTAATCCCGGTGAAACCAGTAAAACAATCACCGTAAATCTTCTGAATAGTTCTGTATTAGAAGATAACGAAACCGTTTTAGTTAAGATAGATAATGCTAGCAACCAGAATATCGAAGATAACTTAGCTGTATCCAAACCGATTGTAAATCGTGAAATTAAGGGTACTGACTTTAACGATTATTTAAAGGGTACTTTTGGTAACGATTTAATTGAAGGTTTGAGCGGTAACGACAAAATTTTCGGTAGATTTGGCAACGATTATCTCGATGGCGGAGAAGGTGACGATAAAATCAACGGTGATTCCAATTTTGGTAGAAGAAGCCAGCTAAATCGCAAGAGTTTTTCTACCGAGTTAAGTAACAATGACATCCGTCAAAATCGCTTTAGCCGATTGGATAGCAATGATACTCAACTTGGTGGAAATGGTAACGATACCCTTAACGGCGGCTTCGGTAAAGACACTCAACTCGGTGGAGACGGTAACGATGTTCTGAATGGGGATTTTAAGTTTGGTGGATTTAGTAGAAATAGTTATCGTCAAAATAGACAAATTGAATCAAACAACCTCTCAAATTTAGTTAGCAAACCTAAAAATATTGAATTTGGTTCTGGTTTTCTTAATAGCGATGATGTCCAAATTGGCGGAAACGGCAATGATACCCTTAACGGTGGCTTCGGTGACGATGAATTAACCGGTGTCGGCAATCAATTTGGTATGGGTGAAATTGATAACTTAACCGGGGGATTCGGAAGAGATACTTTTAGTTTAGGAGATAAAAACAACGTCTTCTACCAAGGGAAAGGAATCTTTGACTACGCCTTAATTACAGATTTCCGAGCTAGTCAGGATACTATCGTGCTAAAAGGTGAAGCATCCGATTACGTATTGGGAGCCATTGACAATAGTGAATTACCCAGAGGAACAGGTTTATATTTTGATGCCAATAAATCTGGAGATTTTACAGTTGGAGTTGATGATTTGATTGCTGTGGTAACTCAAAAGATATCTAACTTTGAGCAAGGATTTAGTTTCGTTTGATTTAACCTCACCCCGCCCTTACGGGCACCCCTCTCCTTGTTAAGGGAGAGGGGGTAGTTTTAACTCGTTCCCAGCTTCCAAGCTGGGAATGCAATTCATAGAGGCTCTGCCTCTTGTTAAAACTGATGCAAAAATTTATTATTATGATTTTTAATCAAACAACTATCTTTACTTTTCTTCATATTTTGTCACAATATAGATATTAGCCATATATCCAACTTATATAAATCAAGTTAAAATTCTATGTCTTCCTCAACCAGTACGATAAACAATTCCAACCAAAATTTTAATCAAACTTGGGAAATCAAACTGCTTTACGACGGTGAATGTCCCCTTTGTTTGCGAGAAGTTAATTTTTTGCAAAAGAAAGATGCTGGGAGAGGAAAAGTTGCATTTGTAGATATTGCAGCAGACGATTATAACCCCGAAGAAAATGCTGGCATTGATTTTGAGACGGCGATGGGAAGAATTCATGGCATATTAGCCGATGGTACGGTAATTAAAAACGTTGAAGTGTTCCGGAGAGTGTACGAAACTTTAGGGATGGGTTGGGTTTACGCAATTACCAAGCTGCCGATTTTGGGAGCGATCGCCAACTTTATTTACGGTATTTGGGCGGATTTACGTTTAAAATTGACGGGAAGACCAAATTTAGAAACTGTGATTAAACAACGCCAGGAAAAACTTGGTTGTGATGAAGAAGGGCGTTGTCGGGTGGATTGATATCAAATTGGTAATTGGTAATTGGTAATTGGTAATGGGGCTAGCAACTGTTAGCTAATTTCTACCCAAAGCTGGACAAAACTACCGGAATGTCCATATAATCGTCTGTAGTAATAATGGTAGTTACTATGGACAGAATTCAAAGCGAGATGACAGTCAGTATTGGGGAGGCGGCTGAAAAACTAGGAGTCTCGGTTAAGACGATTAGAAGATGGTCGGATGCAGGAAGACTGGGTTGTGAACGAACACCTAGCGGGCATCGTAGGTATTATATCTCGGACATTTTGCGCTTGAGCGTCAAACCCGAGAGAGAAGAGCGCAAAACAATCGTATATGGTCGCGTTTCAAGTCATGACCAAAAAGAAGATTTGGTACGACAAATAGAAGTTTTATCTCAGTTGTGCGTCGCAAAAGGTTGGGGATACGAAGTTATACAGGACTTAGGTAGTGGGTTGAACTACAAGAAAAAAGGCTTGAAAAAACTTCTAAAATTAATATTGACGAATCAAGTTGAAAGGCTTGTTCTTACCCACAAAGACAGGTTGTTGAGATTTGGCTCCGAGCTTGTTTTTGCGATGTGTGATGAGTTTCAAACCGAAGTAGTCATCATCAACAAAACTAAAGAAGACAGTACTTTCGAGGCAGAGCTAGTTAGGGACATGATAGAGCTTGTCACAGTATTTTCCGCTAGGCTTTACGGTTCTAGAAGTAGGAAGAATCAAAAACTTGTAGATAATATGGTCAAATCTGTACAAGAAAGCTTAACATAAATTTAAGCCAAGGATTGAGTAAAGGGAGCTTTGGGGATATTATATGAATAGGTCGAACAAACACAGGAGTTTCAAATGGGTATTAAGACATTCACCGCAGAGCTACAAAAACCTTTGGTTCCCTTTGCTATTAAATACTCCAAAAAGCACAAAGCTACCAGAAACAGAGCTATGAGGCTTGTTACTGGAGATTTATCCAAAACTAAACAAAACCAAGAGTTACAAAAATTGGGCTATAACAAGCGTCAGGCGAACTCTCTACTGATAGATATAGAAGGTAAAATTGGTTCTGCTAAGGAATGCCGTGAAGCTCATATTGAAACTCTAGAAGGAAAAATAAAATCTGCTGAAGAACAAATAACTGAATGGGAAGAAAAGCTAGGTAAATTAGAGTACGCTTGTTGTGGTGTTCGTCGTAACCAGTTTAAATCTAGACAGCACGAATTGAGGTTTAAAATCCATCACAAGCGTCGCTATGTTTTAGCCCAAAAAAGAAAACTGGAAAAGCTCAGAGAAGCCCCAATACAAGTAAACTTTGGTACTGAGTACAATTTTTCTTTAGTTGGCAGCCAAGGAGAATCTAATGGTAATCAGATATGCCAATACGACTCTAAAAAGAAGTCTTTAAAGATTCGTGTCCCTGCGGAGTTTGAATCCGAGTTTGGGAAGTATGTTTCCGCTAACCTTGAGTTTGCTTACGGGCAGGATTGTATTGAAGCGGCTTTAATGCGTCGTTCTGTTAACCGTAAAAATCTAGAGACAATTCCTGCGGGTAAAGGTGAATCCCTTTCTTGGAGAATTTTCTTTAAAAACAATCGTTGGTATATAGCGGTTTCTATAGAAGTCACAGAAGTGCCTTTACAGTCCAAACCAGTTAGATATGGCTGTATCGGAGTTGATTTGAATCCCGGCGTTGTTGGTTGGTGTTACGTCGATTTTAACGGTAATCCCGTAGCCAAAGGTCAGATAAAGCTTAACTTACATTCTCGTCGTTCCGGGCAGGTAAAAGCTGAGCTTTCTGATGCAATAAAACAATTAATCCTACTAGCTCAGTTATACGGATGCGCGATAGTTATTGAAAACCTTTCTTTCTCTGCTAAAAAGAAGCGCATGAGAGAAGAAGGTCGTAGGTACTCTAGAATGCTCAACTTCTTTGCTTACTCTACATTTAATGAGGTTTTACAATCACAAGCCAGAAAGGGTATCCAAGTAATTAAAGTTAATTCTGCTTACTCTTCATTGATCGGATTAACTAAATTTATGTCCCTGTACGGTATGAGTTCTGATACCGCCGCAGGACTAGTCTTAGCTCGTAGAGCTATGAGACTTAGCGAATCTGTACCTACCCATTTCGCTCTCCCGGCTGTGATGGTCGTTGGTAGACACGTATGGAGTTCATGGTACAGAATTAATAAGTCGCTCGGTTCGGTTCGCCGACACGAGTTCTTTAACCAACAGACGTTAACAGCGTACCTCAGCCATTACTCTACAAGCGGAAAGCTTGTGGAGGTGGGTAAATCAGAAGTGATTCCGGTTGAGGAACCCAGTGAGAATCTGGGCTGTAATCCCGAACTAGTCGTTAAGGTCGGGTGATGTTGTACAGATATATCCAGATTTGGGTACATTTGTCCATCTTTTAAGTAACGGTAATAGAAAACTGTTGATACCCCAGTTATGCCCTAATTAATTAGCCAAAACCGATATATTTATTCCCCAACAATTTTTATTAGATAATTATCAAATATTCTCCATCGCAAAGTTAATTTTTAGCTTTGCTAAATTGAGTAATCAATTATATTTATCTAATTTAATTTAATTACACGCGAAAATCATTGAGAGATGTATAATTATACTCCTTCTTAAATAAGATGAAATTACAACTTCATGTTGTGATTCAGTAAAGCTCTATTTTTGAATTAATATTTTGTAATCCTTTTATTTACACGAATATAGGGTATGTATTATCCTTTTAAAAAAGAATAGCTAAATTAAGTTAAATCACTCATCCTAAATTCAATAATTACGATAATCTCCTTATAAATGAACCCCAATTGTTAAATAGCATACTTGAATTGAATTTAACTAATATATAAGATTCGATAAAGAGGTGAATATAAAGACAATCTTAATTTTGTTTCGATTTGATTTCTAGACAAAATTAATTATCTCTTATATGAAGTCCGGTTAATTACTTACTATATGGCTCAGAACAAAAAAAATGTTTTTACCCATTACCCATTACCAGTTCTCACTGAGATGATAACTGTTTAACCGGACATGATATTATTCAGCACCTCATCGTTTATAAACGTTATTGCTTATCAATATTAACGAGATTAATTAATATTAGTCAATCTGTTTAATTATGAGAGGTTAAGAACTTATACTCGTTCTCTAAAACATTTACATTAAGAGTCTATTAGCTCAAATTCGCGAGTTAATGGTAAAAACAAAATTTCTTTGTTATTTACTTACTTCCAATCAGGTATTTTACATTTATAGACTACTAGCAAAATCTTTCGCAGGGCTGAAATCTTACTAGCATATACAGCGGTATTCACTTTAATAGAATACAGAATTAACCTTACCCCGTTATACTGCTTTTTTCCTATCACGCTGAGTTTATATAGATTCCCTCCGAATATATCGCATCTAAAAGTGTATGGGAAAGATTAAAAAAATATTCTACCCCCTCCCCATGCTTACCCGCCAAAATTAATCGGACAGACCACTAATAATTCGTTTAGGTTTAATTAATTCCCAGGGATATAACCGCAACCATTTTCACTAAATATCATTAATTACATAGGAATATTGCAATTATGACAGGAATATTTAATTCGTCTACCTATTCCGAAGGTTTAGACAATGCTTCATCTGATGAAACAACGAATAATTTGCCTCGGATGTCTGTATCAGTTGCCGAAACAGTAGTTAAAATGCTCGAAAAACTGGGAATTAAACATGCTTTTGGGGTTTCTGGAGGTGCGATCGCTCGTTTGTGGCATAGCTTGCAACAAAGTTCGATTGAAGTGATTCACTGCCGTCATGAATCTGGTGCCGCCTTTGCTGCTACAGAAGCTTACTTTGGCAACGATTGTCCCACCGTGGTGTTTACAACCACCGGGCCAGGTATTACCAACGCCTTGACTGGGTTAATGGCAGCTCGTTGGGAAGGTGCAAAAGTTATTTTGTTATCGGGTATGACCTCAACAGCACAGCGCGGACGTTGGGCAGTGCAGGAAACAGCTGCAAATACAATGCCTTATGCAGATATATTTACTACAGGTACTATATTCGATTATGCAACCACTCTTGAAAACAGCAACCAACTTCCAGAGATTTCCCGCAGATTAGCTTTAGGTTTAACCCAACCCGGTAGTTTTGTTGCTCATATTAGTATTCCTAGTGCCATTCAAAGTAGTTTATCTAAAACTCCACTGTCACAAACTTTTTTATCCCAGTCTTTAGCTACAGCAAGTGAAGAAACCGTAGCAGAATGTGCCAAATTATTGTCTGAAGCTCCCTTTGCTATTTGGGTTGGTTTTGGAGCCAGAAAAGCAGCAGCAGCAATTCGTCAACTTGCCGAGAAAACTGGTGCAGCAGTTATGTGTTCCCCTCGTGGTAAGGGTATCTTTCCCGAAAATCATCCTCAGTTTGCTGGTGTTACGGGCTTTGCTGGGCATGAGTCTGTTCTACAATATATGCAAGAATATCGTCCTTTACGTACATTAGTACTGGGGAGTCGATTAGGTGAATTAACTTCATTTTGGAATCCTGCACTTGTTCCAGATCGTGGTTTTATTCATGTTGATATCGATCCAACAGTGCCGGGGACAGCATATCCTGAAGCCGAAACTGTTGGCATTCAGTCTGATGTCGGAGTTTTTGTTAGAGCTTTATTAAAATATTTTCCAGAGCATCCGAAACAGTTGTCAAATATAGAGTTACCAGCACCGGAACGCAAGGCGATCGCTGCAAAAACAGAAGGTTTAATTCGTCCTCAGTTTCTTATGCAAGCAATTCAGCAACAGATTGTTGAGAATAGTAATGCTGTTGTTATGGCAGAAGCAGGAAATTCGCTTGCTTGGGCAAATAATCTATTATATTTTCTTCAACCAGAGCGTTATCGGGTTAGTCCTGGGTTTGGTAGTATGGGACATTTTAGTACAGGTGTTGTTGGAACTTCATTAGTATGCAGTCAGAAAGCTGTGGCTATTATCGGAGATGGCTCTATGTTGATGAACAATGAAGTTAGCACTGCCGTGAGATATCAGATACCTGCGGTTTGGATTGTTCTCAATGACGGACTTTATAATATGTGCGATCAAGGACAGGCAATGCAGGGATTTAAACAAACAGATGCAATGATTCCTCAAACTGATTTTGCTCAATTTGCCCGCAGCATGGGTGCAGAATTTATTCGCGTTGAAAGAGAATCTGATATTTATGTAGCCTTTGAGAAAGCCATGAAGTCAGAAAAACCTTTCGTGATAGATGTGCTGATTGAACCTACTCAAATCTCACCAATTGGGAATCGCATTGAAAGTTTAAATTCTCAATGGACTTAAAATTAAGAATTTTATAGTTTTCAAAATATATAAATTTAAAGGAGATTATTAATTTTGAAGAAAAATGTAGGAATTAAGGCTATAGGATTGAGTTTTCCAAGTATCCGACGAAGCAATGATTATTTTAAAGAAAAATATCCACAATTGTTTGAAAAAGCGGAAGAAAAAGGTTTAGCAAAATTCTTTTCACTAGGCGAATCTGCTCCTAGCAATATTTTTGAAGAAGAAATGCAACCTTATCTATCAGACCCTTTTCGAGGAACTGTTGACAGATGGGTTTTAGCTCAGGGAGAATCTTCATTAACCTTAGAGTATCAAGCTGCTTGTGATGTGCTCGCAGCAGCACAAACTACAGCTGATGAAGTCGATCTTATGGTTGTAGCCTCTATTTGGCCAGAACAAATTATATTTGGAGATGCGACATTTCTCGCTAATCGACTTGGTTTAAAAGGGGCTGCATGGAATATCAACGGAGGAACTGGTAGCACTCCGGTTGCACTCCAAGCAGCCCATGCTTTAGTGCAAACAGGACAATATCATCAAGTTTTAGTAGTAATTTCTTGCACATATACACGCTTTTTTGACGAGACAGATACTATCATATGGCATACAAGTGATGGGGCAGGTGCATTTTTAATTAGTTCGATGGAGTCGAATCAAGGTATTTTAGGAACTAAAGTCATGCATACAGGCATAATGGATGTAGTATCTGCTAAGCCTGTCAACGATTCGCATGGCAACCCACAAGTGCGTATACAAATATCAAATGAAGCTAATCAGTATGCCAATATACTAGCTGAAGAATTTCTCAAAACTTGTTGCGAGGAAGCTGCTGAGGCTTCCGGAGTTAGCCTTGGCGAGATTGACTTCTTTATTTTTCATACTTATTGTGCTTGGTTTGCTAACTTTGGGGCACGGATTTTGGGTATCAGCCCTCATAAAACAATTAATCTTTATTCTCATTATGGCAATTGTGGTGCTGTTTTAAATGTAGCAAATCTGTATTATGCTGCCCAACTAGAAAAAATAAAAGAAAATGATTTGGTATTAGTTTATGGTATGGGAGGAGCAGGTGTCGCGGCAGCTAATGTAATGCGTTGGGGGAAAGTGGCATTAGGAAGTAATCCTTTACCAGATATCAAAATATAGGTAAACTTTTTACACTTATAGGACTTACGCAACCGGCACATTTTTCTTGTAGGGTGCTGTGACACTTTGAGTAACTGTGAACGTAGTAACAATGTTTTCAGTGTCACGCACCAAATGGGCATTGTGACAATTGCGGCCATTCCTGACTTATTTTATCTAAGTATGGTATTTATTTATACGATTACAATCTTTCCCCTCTCGACAGCATAGGTAATCTTCTAACTGGACAGGAGTAGTTTGGGATAACGTTTTTCTAAATCATCCGTTTTTGCTTTAGCTCCCCAACGAGCATAGCAGCAGTAGGCTTCTTTCATATAATCTGCTGCAATTTGTTCTTGCTTCCCATCAAGATAGAATTTAGCTGCAAGTTCGTTAGCTAAAGCTTCTTCTTGTATATATTCATAGGCTTTAGCTCCAGAAATAGCTTTGCTATATAATTCGCTTGCTTCTATGTGTTGCCCTAAAACCCGGTATTTTTCCGCCTCTACTAAATCAACCTTATGTTGGTGATTCATCGGAGCATAATATGCCCATTGTTGCCGTAACTGTGTTTGATTTTGTTCTACCTGTTGCAGTATGTCTGCTTTATTTTTTGATTGTGAACTCAAAGCTGTTAAAGAATCATATAGGTAAAATGCAGGTTCAATAACAATTCCAGAAGCACCTATTAAATAACTCCTGATATCAACTGTAATATCTTGAGAATATTCAATATTTCCAAATAGGTAGCAAAGCATTAACTTATACGAGTGGAAGATAAATAAACCACCAAAGTCATGAGATTTATGTAGTCGAGATAAAAATTCTACTTCTTGAAGAGCCTCTCCAGATAAAATACTAGGATTTTCCGCACACCCCAACAAATTTAAAACAGATTGCCAATAGATTTGGCACCAATTAGCTGTAGTTACTTGATTCAACTGTACAAGATTCTTACAATAAGCACGAGTTTCTTGCTCCAAGCTACTCAAGGGCTGACTACTCCAAAAAGAGTTTAGACAAAAATTATGAGCAATATATCCAACAAATTCTAAATTTCCTACTTTTAGTCCATTGGAATATCCTTCTTTTAAAAGCGGTAGTGTTTGTGTGATGTGGAATTTACGATGTAAGATAAACGAACCAACTACATTGATTACTTCTGGTTTTACAACTTCAGCATCTAGTTTAGATACAAGTTCAAGTGCTAACTGACCAAATTTTACCCCTTTTTCTACATCTTTATTCATATTGCAAGCAAGGATGCCGAAGGGGGCATAAGCTGAGCCTGAAAATAATGTATTTCCATATTGAATAGATAGCTTAACTGACAAAGCAACTAACAAAGGAAACAACGGGGAACCAGATATATAAGCAGCTGGCAAGACGCTACAGGCAATCTCGACAATAGCCATTTTTTTTGCATCTTTCATTACTGGAAGATTAACCAAATCTTCGATTTCCCTCTCACCAAGCACTTTATCAATCTCGGCGATCGCTTGCTGAATATCTTTTTGGGTAGGTGCTTTCGGAAACTCGATACCCAACTGTTGTAAAATTTCTTGAGCAATATCAATAGCTTGAGTTAGTTTACCTTGGGAAGTATTGGATTGAATCTTAATACGATAAACATTAACCTTCTCTAGTATTGTGTATGCTCTGGCTATGACAATATCAGAAAATTTCTCCATTGCTTCAAAATCACCACATGAGCCAGCAAATTCAGCAGCCAATTCATGAAATGATAAACTCATAGAGTATTGACTTTGCCAAGCATTTTCTTCTAACAAAGATAATCCGATATTGGCATATTTAAGTCCTGCTTCATAGGCAGTTGTATTTTTAGCTTCCAAGCAAGCAATTAAATTTAGTTCAGCAAGTTCATTCCTTTCTGTAGATGGTAGATCTAAATCTTTTCCGCTATTTAATTGATTAACTAATTCAAAAATGCGAAATTTTCTTCGTCCAGTCGGTATTTTTTGCAGCCGACATCTACCTATTTGATAATGAATTGCCTGCTTTTCCGCATCGGAAATCGCTGCATATAGAGCTTCGTGAAATTGATTATGTAGAAAATAATATTTGGGAATATAGGGAGGAGCCGATTCACTCAGGCGTGTTGTTAACTCAAAATCAATATTGTAAGCTTTATTATCAGTCGCAATTAAACCATATTGCAGTGCTTTCTGCAAAGCGAAAATAGTTTTATTTGTAGACTTTTGGCAAACTCTCGCCAAAGTATCTAAATCAAATTTGTTACCGATACAAGCTGCAATTTTCAACACATATTGTGTTTCTTGCGGTAATTTCTGCAATTGCATTCCAATAAATCCAATAGCATCATTTCTTAATGCTAGTGATTTCAACATAACTATTCTAGCCTCACACACTCATTCAACAAATCAATCTTTCAACCCTTTTATGGATAATACTTTAAGCAATTAAGCATTACACTATAGGCGAAGCTAGATGCTCGCCAGGTTGAAACATAGTGATTTTATAGTTATTCAGTACTCAGTATGGAAAAACATTAGTTAAAAACTAAAAGCTCGAAACTTTAAAAAATATAATAATAGGGAAAAAGTCTACATCTGTTGTGTAGTAAGCTTTTTAAAGTTTCACTAAGCGTTTTCAGCATAGTAAGTAGAGAACAGCTATATTGACCAATCATAAGTTACTAACAAATATATATAATCAGTATTTATACTGTCTTACGATAAAAATAACGATGTCAGCAAAAGTACAGAAGAAGTTTTAAAACGTTACTATAAACTTACACTTTTGAAAGAAACCCGATTATTTCGGTGTCATGATTGGTAGATTCAGTTAATACAGACTGTATAAATTATACAAAACTTTTTTTTGATCGGGCTAAAGGGTACGGTACTTACAGACAATAAAATATCTCACCGTCGGTGTCGCTTCATAGGGCGACACCCCGAAAATCTTCGGTTTTGATCGGAATATTTGTAAAATGTTGGGATATTTTATTTATTGCATCTCCCTTATAGATTAAACAGCCTAGTACTCTGGCAAGCCACAATTGCCGGGTAAGGGCAGGCAGGGGGAGCAGGGGAAGAAAAAACTTTTTATTTCCACGCTAAACCCAGCAAAGTTCGCTTGGCGAACCACTAGTATAAGTCGGCGAAAATAAGGCAACCATTAAAAATGGCTGAAAAGCTTAGAAAATCAAACTTCTTACTTCTTACTTCTTACTTCTTACTTCCGCGAAGCGGTACTAGGTAGAGCCTCTTTACTATCCAACGAGTTAAGCAACACATTTTTCTAGTTGACTTCTAATTGTTTGTGCATCCAAATTCTGTCCGATAAACACCAGTTGGTTGCGAGGAGGAGAAGTCCATTCATCTCGTTGAAAATTACAGCGCTTACCGCAAAGCTGTAAAATATGTCTTAGTTTGCTTCCTTTGTACCAGATAATTCCTTTTGCTCTAAACACTGTTTTTGGCAATTGCTCGTCTAAAAATTTGTTAAATTTCTCTATACTCAAGGGTTTATCGCTTTGGAAGGAAATAGACATAAAATTTTCTGCTTCTATTTGATTTTTAGCAGATGATTCAACATTATATTGTAAAGACGGAGGTGAAAGTATTTTATGATTAGATTCTCCAACATCTAATATTAAAGGTAATGAAACTTTTCCATGTTCCGAACGAATAATTTTAGCCCCGACTTTAATCAAATTAATAGATTCTTCGATTTGACGCAGCTGCGATTCTGAGACTAAATCTACTTTATTTAAAATCACGATATCACCGTAAATCAGTTGTTCTAAAGCGATTTTGCTTTCAAAATGATTGGGATTAAAATTTTCTGCGTCTACAACAGTTAAAATCGAATCTAAACGAGTAACATCTCTTAAGTTGCTACTGGAAAAAGTCATCATCAAAGGTACTGGCTCCGCTAAACCAGTAGTTTCAATAACTATATAATCAACGCGATCGCGCTGTAAAACTGCATTGACGGCATCGATTAAACTAGCGTTAATAGTGCAACATATACAGCCATTACTCAAAAGCATCATATCCTCATCGATAGATACTAAAAGCTGACTGTCAATATTAATTTCTCCAAATTCATTGACTAAGACAGCTACCTTTAAATTGTGACGATTATTTAAAATATGATTTAACAAAGTAGTTTTACCACTCCCGAGGAATCCAGTAATAATTGATACAGGAGTTTTTTTATTAGGAAGTTTAAGCGTTTGAGTCATAACTATAGGAATTATATTTGATTCCTGTAACTACTTATATGGTGAGGGAGTAGGGAAAGGAGAATTGTAAAAAAGGTCTATAGCAATCTTATATGAATTACAAGAATTTTAAATGCCTAGAAACCCGGTTTTTTGAAAAAACCGGGTTTCTTAATTATTACAATAGCATTCAGATTATTTTCAAACATCTTCTGACGGAATTTGTTGATTGTTGAGAATTAATTCCCATCTTTTGATGATTTGGGAGATTAATAGTTGTAAAGATGTAGGTAAACTATCTAGCTGTTGCATAACAGTTTGTAATTCTTGCTTTGCTGTCATAAATATCTTTTCCTGTACGTGCGATTCCGCAATAGTTTGGTGCAATTTTACCGTTAAAGCAACTTTACCTAGATTGATAATCGGCAAATGTAATTCCGGCTGAAGATTAGCGGCTATTTTTTCGGGTTGTACAAATTTAGTTAGTTGAGCAATATCCTCAATATTTGCTACATTCAAGGCCTCTAATAATACTGGTATTTCTTGTGCTGATTTTAATATAGAATTAGTTTCTTGCAGTTCTTCAACTATTTGTTGAATCTGTTTTCTTAAATCATTGCGTATTTGAAAAAGTTTATCTTCTGATTCTTTTAGTTCGTTGACATCTTCAATTAGTCCTTCAAGAGCTAATGATTCCATATTATTATAAAATATCCCCTGACCTTTTTCCCACATCCACTTTATTTCTCCGCTCTGTGTTTTAATTCTATACAAAATTTCATAAGCCTTCTTTTTTTCTAAAGCGTTTTGGATACTTTTCCATACATACTGTTCGTCATCTTTATAAATAATAGATGCATAAGATATTTGATTACTGACAATATCACTAATATTATAACCAGTAATCTTTTCGCAACCGTAACTTACATATTTCATTGTATAATCTGGGTCATTCAGGCAGCGATAAGACATACAAGAATTATGGGTCATGTTAGTAATATCGCTAGCCATATAAAACACTACATTTTCTCCGTTTATAACTATGACTTCTGCTGACAAGAGAAAATCTTTTATTCTCCCAGACTTTGTACGGAATTGAAATATTTGTTGCTTAATTCTTTTAGCTTCTTGTAATAAGCTTTTAATTATAATTGGGTCTTGATTGTTAACCCAAATATTTGATTTACTACAATTTTTGCCAATGATATCTTGACGGGAATACTCTAGAGTATGAAAAAAGGAATCATTTACATTTATAATTTCTTCTGTATTTTCGCTAACAACCATTAATATACTTCCAGAAGAATGAATATCTAAAAATAGTTCATCATCTAGTATTTGTAATTTTGCCGTTTTTCTGTCGCTCAATTTATCTCGCTCGTCATTAGTCTGCTTGAGCATTTGAAAGCTAGCTTCTAGATTATTACTTAATTCTTGAATATATTCGTAATGAATCGTACTTTCATTTTCATTGGTTTTGGTAATATTCTTATAAGTATTAGCAAGACGATGCAATAAATTTTTCCAGCACATAATTGTTAGTTTTAATCAAAAAATAAAGTTATACTTCACACTGCGTGAATCTCTGCAATATGTATGAGAAAATTGGATCTCGGAAAAGTCCTCCAAAGCTTCCCGGAAGACGAACTAAAGATACACCTAAGCAAGGGAAATGACCTATAGGTGCTTGAAGGTTAAAAGTTAGCTGAGAATGTATTAACCAACTGTTATTTATTCTCCACCCGAGGTGATCGCCCACTTCGCAATCAGTTTCATAGTCTATGTTGGTGACGATTTGCTTCCAAATGTCTTTCTGAGCACTAAATCCGAAACGCCGTTGGCTAGATTCAAACCATAAATTATCTATGGTAGATAAATCTAAGCAAGAAATATGATGGATATCTTCTTTGACAAGGTATTCGCTTTCTTCTTTCCCTGCTGCTTGACGCAAAACTCTGCGAGTTTCGATATCGGCTTGCTGCCAATTTTGGGCAATTAAATAATCCCGCAATCTAGTGTAGTCAACTTGTCGTTGGGTTTTTAATTCTATTTGCTCTAAATGAATAGGTTGCGAAACTTTTTTGTATTCAACTAATTTTGTATCGACTTTAGCTAAGTTAATTTTATTCGTTTCTGGAGATGAATAAAGTTGAGGTTCCATATTAGCAACATTTTTTACATTAGAAGCTATATACTGATGTATTTCTGACAAAGTTATCCAACCATCTTTGTCAGATGCTGCGACTCCTTCTTTGATTCCTTTAACTAAAAAATTAGTATAGGTAGAAAGTTCTTTATCTTCTTTAAAATGGTAATCTATAGAATCTGATGATACGAGTATGGCTCGTCCTTCACCATCTAATTCGGCTTTGATGTCTACCTTATTACCGGTGTAATTATCACTTCTGAAAGTTTCGCTATAACAACAGTCGATAATCACTACTTTTTTCAGAGATTTACTAGCATCCATTCTTTCTCGAATAAAGCTAGCTGGTATTGCCGTACTTTCAATTAATTCACCATCGTAATCATATTTTTTACTATCCTTTGCCGCAAAAAATAGATTACCTTTGTTGTTTATCAGAGCGTGTCCTGAAAAATATAGCAGTAGTAAATCATCTGGATTCTTATCTGCAAACAATTCATATATTTCAGTGTGTATTTTTTGTTCGGAATCATTAATTGAAATTCTGACATCTCTTTCATAAAATCTACCTAATTTAGGGTGTTGTAATATTTTTTGTACCTTTGCAACATCTTTTTCGGCTTTTGATAGAGGTGTGAAGTATTGTTTATATTCGCTGACTCCAATTAGTAAAGCTAGTTTTTTCATTGATATAGGTGAGATGAGCGTAAAATTATTTTTAGAAGTTTTTTAATTTTTGAATAAGATAACGTATTACTTGTTTTTTCGTCTGTTGCTGTTTCATGCAATATTCTTCTAACAATCTATATTCACTTTCCGGCAATTCGATTGTTAAACGTTTGATTGGTTCGGTGGTTATTTTTCTTGGCATAATATAACCATGAGTTTCATGCATTGATTGTTATTAATACATAAATTATATTATCTTTACAGGTCTGCTTGATACATTTTATTTTGCTTCATAAGCAATTTATTTTAATAAACATAGGTTATATTAATGCACTTGCTTATAGATTTTATTTAATTCAAAATTGAGATGAAACTCTAGTGCTTTTGTTGTAAGCAGAGAATGAAAAATAGAACTAATCTAGATTTATATTTGATTTTTTATTGGCTGAAAAAAATTACGACAAGATTGTTTATGGCTGTTGTCGTTTTTATTTTGATTGTTGGTTCTATTAAAGTGGTTAAAAATTATTCTAGTACCAGTGAAAATTTAAACTCAGAAAAAGATAATAACATCAATAACAAAGAAGTTTTTCTGACTACAAAAAAATATCGCGATGAAGAAGAAAGAAAGGACGATTGGGGTCAAGTTGCTCTTAAGTTCCTTTTTGAAGATGTACAAAATGTAGAACATTTAGTTGCCATTATTACCGTAGTTGTTTTAAGCTGGGATGCTCCCAGTCAACGCAAGCGCACTCATTATGAAGCATGGCAGGTAGTCAATTCAGCCCAAGGTCAAGGGGGAAGCGGCGGACGTATAAAAGCATTAGAATATCTGAATAAAGAACGCGAAAGCATAGCAGGTTTAACCGCTTATCGTACCGACCTCACGGGTATTAAGCTACAAAAAGCAGATTTATTCAGAGCCAACTTTAGAGATACTTGTCTGAATAATTCCAACTTTAAGGGTGCCATACTTAGAGAAGCTAAATTTAACGGTGCTAAACTGAGAAACGCCAACCTTCAAAAAGCAGACCTTAGCCGTGCCGACATTGAAAATGCTAAATTAGAAAATGCCGATTTGAGAAAGGCTAACTTGAGTGCTGTGAATTTTAGCAATGCCGATTTGATTGATGCGAATCTCGAAAATGCTAATTTGACTAATGCCAATCTTCAAAATACAGACTTGAGAAATGCCAACCTTTATTGTGTAAATATGAATCGGACTCAATTAACAAACGCTAACCTCTGCCGTACCTACTTGAGAGAATCAAAACTTATAGACAGCAATCTTGTAGATGCCAATCTTTGGAACAGCGATTTGAGTAATGCACATCTTCATAATGCGAACCTCAAGCGTGCTAATCTTAGCCTTGCCAATCTTGAAGGTGCCGATTTAAAAAATGCCAATCTGAATAATGCAGACCTAAATCGTACTAATCTCAAAACTGCCAAAAATTTAACTATAGAACAAGTTCAAGCTGCAAATAACTGGGATAAAGCCGACTACAAACCCGAATTTCGCCAAAAGCTGGGTTTAATTTGAATCAAAATTAGTGAAATAGAAATATCAAAAAAATCTTTCTGGTAACTGTTTTTAAAGATTAAACGAAATATTATGTGGTTGAAATGCAGTTTTGTGAAACTTTAGTCAAGTTGTATTCGCAAAACTGAGCGCCTTCAGGAGACAGCAGCCAATGCTTCACCATCTTTTTACCAAAACCCCCATAGCTTGGCGACAGTTGATGAAAGACAAGAACTGTTTTGTAATTGCTGTGGCTGGTATTGCTTTCGCCAATATTTTAATTTTTTCGCAAATGGGCTTTGAAGCCTCCTTATTTGACAGTTCAACCGCACCACACAAAAGCCTAAATGCCGATTTAATTATTGTTAATCGTTATTTTGAGTCTATATATTCAGTCAAAAACTTTCCTCGACGGCGGTTATATCAAGCTTTAGGATTTGAAGGAGTAGAATCCGTCAGCCCATTATACATAAGTCCCGGAAAGTGGAAAAATCCTCAAAATCTTCACTCCCAGACTATTTTGGTTTTTGGTACCGATCCCCGCACCACAGCATTTAAATCTCCCCAAATCAACCAAAATATTCCGCAGTTACAGAAGCCAAACACCATATTATTTGACCGCATATCCTTACCTATTTTTGGCCCTATCGACTCCTTATTTCAACAAAACTCAACCGTTGAAACCGAGCTTAATGGCTTAAAAATTCGCGTTGGTGGTTTGTTTGACTTAGGTGCCTCCTTTGCCGCCTATGGCAATGTAATTACCAGCGATACAACATATTTACATTTATTCCCTAACTCTTCTGTTACCAAAGTTAAACTTGGTTTGGTTAAGCTTAAAAATAATGCCAACCTCAAGCAAGTTAGTCGTAACTTAGAAGCTGGTTTACCCGACGACGTGAAAATTTACACAGTGCCAGCTTTTGAAGCCGCAGAAAAAGCTTATTGGGGAAAAACTACACCCATCGGTTTTGTGTTTGGTTTTGGTGTAATTATCGCTTTTATTGTAGGTACTATGGTGGTGTATCAAATTATGTATTCCGATGTCGCCACACACTTACCCCAATACGCCACCCTCAAAGCAATGGGTTATCGCGATCGCTTTTTAATTGGAGTGTTGGTACAAGAGTCATTAGTCTTAGCAGTATTCGGCTACATCCCAGCATTTACAGTTTCTTGGGCAATCTATAAACTCGCAGCTTACGCCACACTGCTACCAATTTATATGACTCCTCAAAGAAGTATTATAGTATTTCTATTAACAGTAACTATGTGCTTGATTTCCGGGTTAACGGCGATAAGAAAGTTACAGTCTGCCGATCCAGCCGATGTATTTTAGATGTATTTTAAATCTTGTATTCTAATGCGGTATTGTAAAAAGCACTCTGTTAGTTTAAGTTTGCTTTGTTGAGGAGTGGATAAGCCTATGGGAATTACCAATTTGCTGAGTGCAGGTGGAATAGTAATGATACCCCTGCTATTTTTCTCGATATTAGTGGGGGCTTTAATTATCGAACGCATCCGGTTTTGGGTAAAAATAAGTAATCGTCAAAGCCGCATAGTAGAAGAAGTACTCAAACTTTATCGTCAGGATAATGTTGTTAGTGCCCTAGAAAAACTCAAGCAAAATACCGATTTACCCATCGCTAGGATATTTTTAGCAGCTTTAGAGTTAGAAGAAGCAAACCCAGAAGAATTTCGTCTGGCATTAGAAAGTGAAGCACAAGCCGAAATACCTTTACTAAAACGCTTTCAAAACATCTTCGATACAGTGATTTCTCTTTCACCACTCTTAGGACTTTTAGGAACCGTTTTAGGATTAATTGCTTCTTTTGCTTCACT
The DNA here is from genome assembly GCF_000316665.1 of Rivularia sp. PCC 7116. Classification (GTDB taxonomy): domain Bacteria; phylum Cyanobacteriota; class Cyanobacteriia; order Cyanobacteriales; family Nostocaceae; genus Rivularia. The sequence continues at coordinate 6,037,555 of NC_019678.1, forward strand.
CAATCTCGGCGATGTTGGAGGTACCCAAACAACCAACGTTACCGGAGGAATCAGCGAAGCATTAGTTTCTACAGCAGCTGGATTAATAGTTGCTATCTTTACATTATTATTCGCCAACACATTTCGCGGACTTTATCAGCGACAAATCGCATTAATTCAAGAATACGGCGGACAATTAGAATTACTTTATCGTCGTCATTATGAACGAGACAATAAGTTAGGAGTTAGAAGTTAGCAGTGAACAGTGAACAGTTATCAGTTAGCAGTAACCAATGCCCAATGCCCTATTACCAATTACCAATTACCAATTACCAATTAGATTATGAAACTGCCAGAAGAACCAGATATTCCAGCACAGATTAATATTGTACCGATGATTGATGTGATATTCGCAATTTTGGTGAGTCTAGTTGGGGGTGTCGGTTTCCGTCCCCCAAACTAGCGAACCCGGAGGGCTTTTTTCATTATGTCATCGTTATTCTTGACAAAACTAGAAGGATTACCAGTAAATTTACCATCAGCCTCATCGGCACAACAGCAACAAGCTACCGAACCAATTGCCGTCACAATTGACGAGTTAGGTACAATTAGCTTGAATCGTACACCAATTACCCTGGATAATTTAGAAACACAAATCAAAAAATTAGCTAATGCAAATCAACAACGATTGGTGATAGTTAATGCAGACGAAAAAGTTGGTCACGGAAAAGTGGTAGCAGTCATGGATAGACTACGGCAAATACCCGGAGTTCGATTGGCGATCGCTACTGAAAAACCATAGAAATTTTTGATTTCATTTAGCCTCTAAGCTAAAAACTAATAACTAATAACTAACAACTAAACATATGAAAAAAACTATTTGGGTAAACGAACAAATAGACCCCTCCGGATTAATTTATGCTTGTATTGCTTGCTGTAACGAGTCTCAAGCCAAAGATTGCCACGAGTCTTTTAAAAACGATTTAAGCGATGTACAGCTAGCAGCCGGTTGGATAGCACGAATGAGAACCGTAGAATCTTGGGATGACGTTCCAGTTAACTCACTCAAACTTAATTAATAACTAATAAATAAGTCACAATTTTTTATTGATAATTTTTCATTAATCACTGATAATTAATAGTTGATGATGATTATTTAAAATAATAGTTATCATCTATACAAAGAATCAAAATTTGGAAAAACCCTATTTAATTAGTGAGCTATCCAAAAATTTACCCTTTCAAAAAAGACTATAAAATCAACTTAGTTAGTCAAAGGGGAGAAGAAATCCAAATTTCCATTCATGCCCCGACTCAGTATGTTCGTAAAAACTGTCAGCGAATATTACCAGATTGGAGCAACAAGTTAGGAATGTCAGTAGCGATTGTCTTACAACAATCTCAATTTGCACTTACAGAAAGTTCACCCAGAGTAGAAACAGAAAAACAACGCTTGCGAGCGAAATTCATGAGATTTGCTTGTGATGTCGCCTTTGATTTAAAAGATAAAAATTATTTTAGTGACTTAATAGATCCCCGCACCGGCTATCCGCTTTTATCTCATCCCGGACAAACTCCCCACGATGACACCGCAGTTGTCAAAAAGTTACTTAAATATCCCATGATTTGCAACAAATGTCGTGTATTAATTCATCCTAAATGGGGAACGGCAGTTTACCCAAGCATTCTATTATCAGCAGCACCAAAAATCATCATCGCTCACACAATCAAAACCAACGCTATTTTACACGGTTGGGAAGAAGTTATTTAGTTGTTAGTTGTTAGTGGTTAGTGGTTAGTGGTTAGGGACATCCAAAAATTAAATTACTAGCGGAACAGTATCTAAATATAATACGACTATCAGATTTTTTCCCCCTCTCCCTCCCTCCCTCACTCCCTCCCTCCCTCCCTCTTCTAACCCTTCTTCGGCTTTCGCAACGACTTGGAATCAATAGGGCCAAGTATTCTATTAAGAGCGCGTAATTGTTCCGCCGTTCCCATACTTATCATTACGTCCCCTGTCATTAAAATAGTATCTGCGGTGGGGCCACCAATTAATTCTCCACTAGCGCGACGGATGGCAAGTATTAAAGCTCCAGTTTTTGCTCGCAATCTGGCTTCCCCTAAACTTTGACCGACGAAGGGACAGGATTTGTAATCAATTAAAACTTCTTCCATGTATAATTCTCGGTCTGTTCCCGAAATTATTCCGTCTACGAAATCCATTACTTGGGGTCTTAAAGCAGCAGCCGCCATTCTTCTACCGCCGGTGATATAAGGAGAAATTACAGCATCAGCACCCCCTCGCTGAAGTTTTTGTAATGCTTCCTCCGTACTCGCACGGGCGATCGCTCGAATTCGGGGATTGAGTGTTTTTGCAGATAAAACTATATATAAATTTTCAGCATCCGATGGTAGTGCGGCAACAATACAAGTAGCCTTATCTATCCCGACGCGCATCAGCGTTTCATCTAAAGTTGCATCACCTTGATATATGGTATAACCTTCTTCTTGCGCTGCTCTTACAGTTTCTACTTCCGAATCAACAATTACAAAACGTACCCCTTCAGCTTCAAATTCCTGGGCAATTTGACGACCTGTACGACTAAATCCGCAAATAATATAATGTCTAGATAATGATTCCATTGTTCGCCGCTGCTGCCTGAGTCGAATTCCTTCTTGAAAATATCCTTGAATTACGGCTTCTGTAAATCGATTAACAATATAACCAATGGTAACTATCCCCATTAAAATTAAGGCGATAGTAAATAATCTTCCTCGGCTTCCTAAAGGTCGAGTTTCTCCATAACCAACGGTTGACAAGGTAACAAATGTCATGTAAGTTGCGTCTTCCCACGACCAACCTTCTATAAACCTGTACCATAAAGTTCCCGTCAGCAACACCCCAAGAAGGGATAGTGTTCCAATCATTAATTCTTTCTGGATGCGACGATATTTTTGTTCTAATATCGAAAAAACCGGTTTTCTCATCGCTCTCCAAGCTTACAGAACGTTTGCCAACATAAATAAAACTACAAAGAAAATTACAAATAATCGTAAATACTCTTGTAATACTAATTATTAATTATTTAGTTATCAAGCTCAATAAGTCTTTGATTTTGCGATTACGACACCGAATAATACCATTATTCTCGCTGCTTTGATATTATTCTTTAGGAAAATAATTTAATGTATTCTTTGCCGATGCCGGGAAGAGGGGGAGAGGGGGAGAAAATATTTTTTGTATTTACCATTTCCTTCAAACTGCATAAGTCAATATAAACGAATCCTATATAAAAATATCGAAATCAACAACTGCACAATTTTTCAAGCAGTTTCTATAAGTTGGGCAATATTGATGAAACATTAATTAAGCATGAATTAAATATTTAATTCAAATCGCTATCTCTCATATTCTTCACTTTCTTTATAGTGCTTTAGAAACCTAATTCCTATATTGAAAATTTCGCTCTGAGTTAATATCAAGCCAACAAGCACAACTACTATAATTATTCAGGATTGAAAAATGTTTCTTACTTATCGCGGTTTATCTTACGAACGTAATTCTTCTGCATCGAAAACTGTAGAAACTAATAGATTTGCAATCTATCGCGGCATTGCTTATTGCATTCATCGTTCTATAGTTTTCAAAAATAATCAATTCAGTAGAGTTCTCATGTATGGCGGTATTCCTTATTTTAGAAATTGATTATTCGTGTTCTAGTTTTTTCAAATAGCTTTAATCCAAACAGGGTAAGTAGGAAATAAAGCAGGTAAGACTACAAATATATTTACAGCTATTTGGTCTCAATAATATAACCTTTAGCTTGTCTTGCTTACTTCTGCCTCATGAATAACTGCAATTATAGTTGAATTTTTATTTAGTTCGATTCATCTATGAATTATTAATAAATGTTTCGGCAGATAAAGATTATTTGATTTATAGGCATTTTGTTTTGATTGATGCGCTAGAAGAATTTAAATTAAGTAATTGTAATTCGTGCGGTGAATATCATGGCTAAGAATTCTTTTGCCACACTTAGGGAAGGTTCAACCGGAGATGCTGTAGTTAATTTGCAAGATTGTTTAAAGCTGGTTGGCGTTTACTCTTGCAAAAGTAATGGTGTTTTTGACGAAAGAACTAAAGCTGCTGTCATCAAATTTCAGAAAAATAATGCTATGACTGCTGACGGAATAGTCAGACGCGCTACCATGTCTGCATTAGTAAGATGTTGGTGGTATTAAACGAAGGAAGAGGGAAGACCCGAAGTTGGGTGGAATTTTGATGGGGATTTCAACCCCAACCCATTCACGCGGAGCGTGGGAGGTCTTTTTCACCGTAGGTTACCTCTTAATTCAACCCATATGTTTAGTTAATAGCATTATGAAAGCTTAAAATTTAATATTAGATTATATCATTTTTATATTCACGCATTATTAATAATGCCAGATGCACGAAAGGATGCATCTAACGTACAAATGACATAAAAGCAAATATTTTCTCAAAATTAATTTATAAACTAATGCCAATTTTACTTAAGTAAGTTTATTTCAAGCATCAATTAATACAGATTACTTATAACAGCTAAATTCTAATCATTAACCGCTAACCCCTTAAACACAACATCAATTAGTTCATCTACAAAATTGTCGCTTAAAGGTAAGTGCTTTAACAGCAATCGGTAAAACAAAGGACTATAAAGCGCATCAATTGCCACTTCTGCATCAACATCATCGCGTAATTCTTCCCGCTCTACCCCGCGTTGAAAAATTCGCTTTGCATCTTCCCTTCTCGGTAACAGCCAATTTTCTCGGAAAGCTGCCATTAAATTATCATCAACCTGTCCGCTACCAATAACAGTCGCTAAAATTTCCCCCCTAGAGCTATTCATCAAATTCACAATTTTATTCATCTGCTCGCGAAAGTCTTCTTCTACCGAACCCGTATCGGGAAAAGCAATTTCCGGATTCACTGCCGATAAAAACGCATCCATCGCTAACTGTGCTTTAGTTTTCCAACGTCTGTAAATCGTCGGTTTCCCTACTTCCGCTCTGGCTGCTACTCCTTCAATTGTCAAATCCATAAATCCCACCTCGTCAAGCATCTCATAAGCTGCTTTCAGGATTTTTTTATGAGCCTCTTCACACCGAGGTCTTCCTCTTCCTTGCTTGCTAGGTGTTTTACCTTTTCTTGTTTTAGCTGTTGTCATATTTTTAAATTTAATAAAACGTTACGTAACGATAAAATTTTAAATTATAAATCAAATAATGTCATATAAATAGTCTTATAAGCTGCTACGCATTTAACTTATATATTCGTTTGGCATTGATTAATGGCTACAACTCTTGTCCCTTCTTCCAAGAGTGTTGAATATAGCCCATGTAGATGGGCTTTGTTTGAGTAGCCCCAGCCTTATCGCTGCGGGCAATTTAGCGCAACCTCATACAGAATTGGTCTTACAAATAATTTGAAAAAATGAATTGGAGGTATGTAGGTGGTGGATTTTCGGTAAGGTTTAATTATAAAAGCTTATTTTCACGCTTGTTAATCAGACAGTAATTAATTTTAGAAGATTGCTGATGGTATTTATAATAAGGATATTTACTTATGAGTAAAGTAATAGATTTTACGGTGAAGCGGGATGAAAAAGAGATTCGTAGGTTAATTCAAAAATGGATTGATGTTTGGAATGTGAAGGATAAACCGTTTACGGGAAAGGGTTTTGAAGATATTTTTGCTGCTAAACAAATTTCCTTCGGTGTTGTTTTTAACTTTGAACTTACAACTTTACATAGTTTACAACAATATATAGATACTTTCGTTCCAATAATGGAGAAATTTAGTCATTGGGAAATTAAGGATGAAAATGATTTAAATATTTGTGTCGATAACGGTTTAGGAGTATCTTCATTTTGTTGGTTTGGTTGTGGTAAGTCGAAAGATGGAGAAGAAATTAAGTTAAGCCAAGATGTTATTCATAACTGGGTACGTTTTGATAATGGATGGAGATTGGTAAAGGAACATTTGAGTTTTGGTAAATTCCCGAAATCGTTACTGTAAGCTTAACTTCAAATTATTGAATCAAAATTGTAATGACTGTCATATTCATGTCATTTTCTAGATTCACAATAAAAATATAGAAAATTATTTAAAAGTTTACAAACCCTTTTTAAGAATGGGGTAAGTATAATTTTCTCCACGCAAAAACTGAGTACTGAGTACAGTCTTGGTTTGTTTATGCTGTGAATGATTCTTTACTAAGTACCACTACCAATTAACAAAAATGTCTCAAACTCAAACTATGTTATCAGGTATTGCGACTACTCCCCACGAACGTTATGAAGCTTGGGCTGAATCTTACGATGAGAGGACTAGTAGTTTTAATTGGTCTGCTCCTCAATATTTACTCAAAGCTGTTTTAGGTCATGCTATAGCGAAGGGTAATTTACGGGTACTTGATATTGGTGTGGGAACGGGACAAGCTAGCGTTCCTTATTTGGAGGCTGGAGCTTGTGTGACTGGGATTGATATTTCCCAAAAGATGTTGGAGGAAGCTAAGGCAAAAAATCCGCAGTTTCATGCTTTGATAGAACATGATTTTAATATTCCTTTGAGTCAAGCTGGTTTATTAAAGGAAAGTTTTGATGTTGTTATCAGTTGTGGAGCGCTTCATTTTGCAACTGATTTACAAGAAACCCTTGCACAATTGAGATGGGTAATTGCAAACGGTGGAATTCTTGCTTTTACTTATATTCCCCCTCAAGAAAGAACTTTTAGTAAAGCAACGCAACCTCATAATCCGAATCATGTAGAAAGGATGTTGGAGCAATTTGAGTTTCAAGTGTTGGAACATCAACCATTTTTGGCTTATTACGATAACGGGGATAGCAACGACCCGGTATACTATCAGTTGATTGTGGCTGGTTGTACTAAACAAAAACAGAATTTACCAGAATCGTTAGTTAATATTGACCGCACTGCTTGCGTTGACCGTTCTAAACTGGTTTCTGTTGTCAGTCAACCTTTGATGAAGGGAATTAGTCAAACCCAGTGGAGCGACGACTTAGAAGAGATTCAAAAGCAGAATCAATTTTTAGTTAATACACTGCGATCGCAAGTTGAATCGGGTAAAATTGAACCAAAAAAATTGCCTTTAACTCAAGTCACAGCAGCTTTTTCGCGTCAGAGAATACCCGAAACCGATATTTTAGTATTAATGCCCCATCCCGATGACGAATCAATTTACGCTGGGGGAACAATAGCAGCTTTAACAGCAGCAGGATATAAAGTACGTTTGGTAGTTGCAACCGATGGCAAAGGTGGACGAGGTGCTGTCAATCAAAGAATTTCTGAATTAGATCGTGCTGTAGAAATTTTAGGTATTGAACGAGTTGAAACTTTAGGATTAGATGATTTTGGTAAATATCGTAATTCTGCTCGTACTATTCCGATAACGGCAGCCGATACTCTTTGTGAATGGGGATTGGATAAAACCGCTTCGTTGATTGTCCATCAAATTCGTAAACATCGACCGCGAATTTTATTAACTCTACATCCAGAAGTTGACCCCAACTATTCCTTACACGGACATCATCTTGGACTGGGAGCAGTTGCAGTTGTAGGATATCATCTCGCAGCAGACCCAAAATATATTCTTCCAGATTCTCCTAATTTATTACCTTGGGCAGTTGACGAACATCAGACAATTATTCCAGATATTTCCGAAAACTCTAGCGATCGCGATAGTAGAAATAAAATTCGGAAAATTGAAATCGACAAAGAATTGAAATTAAAAGCAATCCTTGCTCATCAAACACAAGGATATTCCACACAAAGGTTAATTTCATTTCTCAAATCCGATAATCCCCAAAATAACTTTGAAACAATTCAAATCCTTCAAAGACGATGTTGTAGCAATCTAATTACAGCAATTTCTTTAACCTCGGATAGAAAACCTCACCCCTTCCCCTCTCCTTGTCAAGAAGAGGGGTATAATCACCGAAATTGGAATTCCATTTATAATTCAATCCGTCAAAGAAATTATCCCCGACATAAATTAGCAGAATTATTAAAAAAACAAGCAGAAACCTGGGGAAATTCAAAAGAAGTAAAAGCAAATATTGATAAACTCCTAGATTCACAAACCGTAGCAGTAGTCACCGGACAACAAGTCGGAATATTAGGAGGTCCCGTTTACACCCTTTATAAAGCTTTGGGAGCAATTAAATTAGCGAGGGTATTATCAGAGCAAGGTATACCAGCAGTTCCTATATTTTGGATGGCAAGTTACGACCACGATATAGACGAAGTTCAACAGGTCAAAATCTTAAATAAACGTCCCGAAGCAGAAATCCTCAACCTTGATTTAGCTAAAACTAACCGTTCCGTTGGCTCCACAAACTTAGGATTAACAATCGAATCCCTACTAGATGAAATAGAACGTTTACTTGCAAACCTTCCCCACAGCCAAGAAATTTCCAAAGTACTGCGAAATATATATCAACCACAAACTAATTTCGCTAAAGCCTTCGGACGCTGGTTAAACTATCTCACATCTGAATTTGGATTAATTATTCTTGACCCCAATCAACCCGAATTTGCTCAGCTTGCTAAAAATATAATTACTAAAGAATTATTCCACGGTGAAGGAACTCAACTTGCTTTTCAACGCTCCCGACAAATTTTAGCTAATACCGGACAAACCGAAATAATACCAACAAACCGCGACGTTACCCAAGTATTCTTTACAGACAATAACGGTATCAGACAACGGTTAATTAGGGTTGAGGGAGGTTTCCTACTGCAACAGACCAATCTTTTTGTTACTAAAGCCACACTCAAATATCTTTTAGAAAAGCAGCCAGAAAGATTTACGCCGAGTGCATTATTACGTCCCTTATATCAAGATACCGTTTTACCGACAATTGCTTATATAGCCGGTCCCACCGAACAAAAATATTTTACTCAACTACCCGAAGTTTATAAATGGGCAACTATTCCGATACCGGAAGTAGTCGCTAGACCTTCATTTACCGTCATTGATAGCGGTACGGCTAATATATTAAATCAAGCAGGTGGAACAGTTAATTTACTGAACTCAACCGATGCTAGTTCCCAAATCGGAATAGCTGGTTTACCTAAAAATATCCGTCTCGCTTACCAAGAATTAAACCAGCTACAGCAACAAAGCTTTGAATTACTCGAAATCGCAAAAGAAAATCAACCCCTAGGAAATAAACCCCTCAAACTTCAACAAGATATTGAAAACTGGTTAGCAACAACAGCACCAATAATTCAATCTTGGGGTACAAATCGGATATCCAAAGTGTTTAACCATGCTCAAACCGAATTATATTCCTTAATCGGAACAGTTACCCAAGACCTAGAAAGTTCCGGTACACCAGGAAATCCACCCCCCTTGCGGAACAGTTCAAAACTGGCTAAAAAACTGGGTAACTTGCAAAACAACATCCTACGAGAAGGAAGAAGACAAAACACACCCGGAATAGTAGCTTTAGCAAATATTAGTCCCAATAACTCTCCCCAAGAAAGAAATCTTTCAATAGCCGAACTCATAGCCAAACACGGTAAATCAATTATTCCTCATCTGCTACGAATTGCCGAAATTGATAGTCCAAAGAAATTGGTAATTGGGAATTGGGCATAGGGCATGGGGCATTGGTAATAGGTAATGGGTAATTGGTAATTGGAATATTATTTTCTTCCCCCTCTCCCCCCTCTTCCTTTGCGTTCCTCTGCGTAAACCTCAGCGCTCCTTTGCGTTTCAAAAAATATTTTTCCTATCTTCCACCTCTCTTAAAAAATCATGCTCTCCTCACCAACCATCACAAACTATTCCTCAATCACCTCCAACCTTCCATCAGAAAGAATCGCAATTTTATGCTTAGGAGGACTTGGAGGTAGCGGAAAAGTAGCAACCGAACTAGCACAACAACTTACATCAACGGGAAATTCTATATTTTTATTTACCAGCCCCGAAGCTCAATGGGTAAACCAAAACAATTCCGTTAATTACATACCAGTCAACGCACCAAAAACCCCAACCCCCGCAAATTCCCAATGGATTGAACCATTAGCAAACGAAATTATCCACCACATTGAAACCCATAATATCGGCATATTAAACATCCATTACGCCGTCGGATTAATTGAAGCAGCTTTGCTAGCTAAACAAGAATTAGCAACTAAAAATCGAAAATTAAAAGTTTGTTTGACTTTACATGGTAGCGATATTACTAAATTTGCACGCGAACCTCAGTATAAATATAAACTTAAAAAATCTATAGAAAAGTGCGATCGCATTACTGCTGTTTCTCACTGGTTAGCCGACGAAGCAGTGAGACTATTAGAATTAAAAACCCCTCCCACAGTCATTCACAACGCTATCGACTTAAATCTATTCCAACCCTTCCCCAGGTGGAATACAAATCAAAATTATACTTATAACCTTTGTCACGTCTCCAATTTGCGCGATGTCAAACGCCCCTTAGATGCGATCGCAGTATTAGCAAGAGTTCGAGGTGCTGGAATACCCGCTCGATTATTAATGATTGGTGATGGTCCCAACTTAACTACAGCTAAACAACATGCTTTATCCTTGGGAGTATCCGAACACGTTATTTTCTTAGGCTCAGCAACTCCATCAGAACTTGTTCGCTGGTTGAGCATCAGCGATTTACAACTAGTCACCAGCCAATCCGAATCATTTTGTTTAGCAGCACTCGAAGCAATGGCTTGTAGCGTTCCCGTAGTCGGAACCTTTTGCGGTGGATTAGAAGAAGTAATCGGACTATTAGACAAAGATTTACCCGAATTGTTATTATCCGTACCCGGAGACACCGCCGCAATGGCAGCAAAAGTCGTACAGTTATTCAAAAATCCCCAACTTTACCAAAAACTCCGCAATACCCTACCCGAAAAAATCAAACACCGCTTTTCTCGTCAAAATCAATTACAAAATTACAGTAATTTGTTTGCTGCTGTAATTAATTAAAGGTTAAAGGTTAAAGGTCAAAGGTTAGAAGTAATAAATATTTATTTCTCCTCCCCCTACTCATTACTCATTACTCCTTACTCCTTACTCCTTACTCCCTACTCTCTAACATGAAACGACACCCTCCCGACATCCTCGTAATAGCAGCATTATGGCTAATGGTATTAGCTTCAAGCTCTCAAGCAACAATTGTTGCTCCGATTCTTCCTCGTATTGGTGAAGCTTTAAATATCCCTGAAACATTACAGGGAACTTTAGTTACTGGCTATGCAATTGCTTTAAGTACTTTTGCGGTTATCATCGGTCCCATATCCGACCGTTTTGGCAGAAGACCAATACTTTTAGCCGGAACTAGTTTAATGTGTGTCATGCTTGCACTCCACGCATTCGCTAATGATTTTACTTCTTTATTAACCTTCCGCATCGGCGCTGGTGTTTCTGGGGGAGTTTTGACGGGTGTAGCTGTTGCTTATGTGGGAGATTATTTTCCTTACGAGCGACGGGGATGGGCTAATGGATGGGTGATGAGCGGTTTTGCTTTTGGACAAGTGGTAGCTGTTCCGATTGGTACAATTCTTGCAGAGCAATATGGTTTTCGTTCTCCGTTTATATTATTTTCAATTATTGCAGCCATATCTTTTATATTAATTTTGACAGTTATTCCTCAACCAACAGGTAACCGCGAGCGGGAAAGTTTATCTGTAATATATGTCATAAAAAGCTATTTAAAATTACTGAATCAACGTAAAATTTTAAATGCTGGATTAGCTTATGCAACAATGCTTTTTGCAGTATCCAGCTTTGTAGTGTTTTTTCCAACTTGGCTCGAACAAGAATTAAGCATGTCTCCCTCTGCAACAGCAACTTTATTCATCGTCGGAGGATTGGCAAATATTCTTATTGGACCACAAGCTGGACGCTGGTCTGATAAAGTAGGTCGTAAACCGATGATTCTCGCTTCTTGTCTGCTATCAGCGGCTGTATTTACGATAACTCCTTTTATAGTTTCCGATACCATCACTGCTTATACGGTATTCTTCTTAGTCATGATGCTGCTGGCATTACGTTTAAGTCCACTACAAGCTTTATTAACTACCCTCGTACCAGATAATCAACGCGGTTCTTTGATGAGCTTGGTTGTAGCTATCGGACAGTTAGGAGGAGGGCTCGGTGGTGCGATCGCAGGAATCGCTTACGCTCAATTTAGTTTTCTTGGTAATGCAATACTCGCTGCAATTTCTATTACTGCTACCGGGTTGATTGTTTGGTGGGGTTTATCGGAACCAGTTAAGTTACCAGAAACTACTCCTTTCCCAGTAGAAGATTTCCTAAATCATGAGGGAGAGAGTGAGGGAGTGAGGGAGAAATTTTAATAGGAAATCTTAGAGCGGAATGGGAGTAAAAAATATGAATAAAATTAGACGGGCAAGGATGCCCGTCCGACTCATTGTAAATTTTGCTAGGAAAACACCAAAAATAAGTTCTCCAATATCTGGAAGAAAATCCGATTAATTAGAATATATCGGCAGCTTCAAAGGCAAGACTAGCAAAGGATACTTGATTATTACTATTCCATTGGCTAGCATTCCAGTCAATTTTATTGGTATTAAAACCAGTAGGGATATCTTGATTAGTAACGTTATCAATTAGTACAAGTCCTATATTCTCAAAGCGGTCAACCCGCTCAACTTCTTTACCCGCAACAAACCAGTCTTTAAGAATAAGAGCATCATCAGAATTGCCGTTGTAGGAAACTTTCAAATCATTGTTATCCTTACTGAAACTGAGATTCAAACCACCGAACAGCAATCTATCTTCGCTGCTATCATCCCCTTCATTATTAATTGTTGTATCACCAGATTGGGTTAAGCCGTCAAAGAGATATTTATCATTCCCTTCTCCACCACTGAAGGTATTATTTTCCCCTCCAGCAAAGAGCCAGTCATCCCCGGCACCAGCATCTAAGGTATTACCACCTTGAACAATGGGATTACCATTTTTGTCTTTCTTACCAGGTTGGTAGCTGACTCCAATTAAGAAGTCCTTGTCATCTCCACCTCTAATGGTGTTTTTGTATCCCAATCCTAGCAAAATATCTACTCCATTACCCCCATCAATGGTGTTTTTTCTTCCCGCAGCGATGAGCGTATCATTATCGTTATTTCCATATACTACGTTAGACGAACCAGCAGTGAAAACTAGATCGTCTCCATCACCACCTTTAACAATGTTGGTTTTACCACCACTCAATACTAAATCCTTACCTTCGCCACCAGTAATGGTGTTTGTATTCCCTCCACTGACGAGAATATCATCTCCCCTGTCACCACTAATGAGATTAAGTTTACCTCCAGCAAATATGAGGTCGCCGTTGTCTTCTAGGAATTTAAACTGAAACCTTTGAGGTAGATTAAAGCTGATATCTGGTAGTGTAAAGTTGAGTGAAGGAAGAGAAAGGCTTGGCAGAGCAATTGAAGGAATATTTAAGCCAGGAAGATCGGGAAGATTTATATCGGGAATTAAAGCGGAAATGTCAGGAAGGTTGGGAAGTCCAATGCTAGGTAGATTAAAGTTTGGTAAGCTGGGAAAACTAAAGTCACCAAAATCAGGTAGGTGGAAGTCAAAGTCAAAATCAAAGCTGAGGTCAGGTAAAAGACTATCAATACTAACACTAATGTCACTGAGGCTGAAATCGGAAATATAGTCGCCAAAGACAAAGTTGTGAAGACCTCCTACAACCGCAATATCTTGTCCCAAGCCGCCCACAACAGCATTTTTCATACCCAGTGTCACCAGGGTATCATTACCAGAGACAGGGGCAGTAGCAATATCTGCGGCTGACTTAATAGCATCACTGAGTTTGAAGTCTGTAACTTTGTCAAGTACTGCATCGGCTCCAGCACTCAATACTTCACCAGTTTGGAAGACGGCAGAAATACTCTCAGCAATGATGGGGTCGAGTGAGTCACCAAAAGCAATGTTTCCTTTACCTAGAGCGATGACAATATCGTCATTTCCACCGGCAATCATGGCATTTACCATACCCACAGCACCGATGGTATCTTTGCTATCTCCCCAAGAGGTGATGATGTTTTGAGACGAACCACCAGTTATGGTTGATGTACCGTCTCCTATTTTGGTAATCAGATTTCCTGCACCTAAAGCCATTAAAGTATCATTCCCATAGCCTACTTTGGTGAGAATGTTAAAAGCTCCATGAGCAACCATAGTGCTGTCGCCATTAGCAAGTTTGGCGAAGACATTTAGACCAGCACCACCAGTTATACCTTCCGTACCATCACCAGTTTTAATGAAGACATTACCACCACCTAAACCTGTCATACTTTCGTAATAGCCACCAGAACTATGGATAACATTGGCAAACCCTGCAACCGTTACATTATCGGTTCCGGAACCAGCTAAAACAACATTTGCACCACCATAGGAGTTAATAGTATCATCACCAGTTCCACCGTTAACAAAATTCACCCCACCATAGGCATCAATAGAATCATTACCAGAGTCGCCATAAATGAAACTTGCACCACTGTAGGAATTGATATCATCATTACCAGAACCACCGTGAAGAGAAACAGCGATCGCATAGGCATTCATGGTATCATTACCGCCTTCCCCATAAGCAACACCACCACCAACCATATTAATGGTGTGTCCTGTGCTATTACTCTTTTTGTAGGGAGAAGGAATGTATTCCAAGTAGTATTTTAACCACCAGTCACCAAGTAAATCACCAATTCCTTCTGCAACTGTTTTGGCTGCATCCTCAGTAAAATCGGCTATATCCCCAGCAATTCCTTCAAACGTATCAGCAACATCAGTAGCAGCATCTACAACCGCATTACCAAGACTGTTAAATGCACCAGTGATATTACCAAAAAATCCGCTTTTCCACCAGCTACTGTGGGGCTTTTCCCATACAGTAGGCAGCTTTTGAATAATGAAGCCATCTTTGCCATCACCATCGAAATCTCCAGTGATAACATTGCTACCAGCATAATAATAGGGATGATTGCCACTAGGACCACGCAAAACATAGTAGCCCCTCATGTCATTGGCTTGGAGCAAATTACCTTGACTGGTGAATGTGCCATCTCCATTGGAAATCAAAACTTGGGCACTGTTTATTTCATCAGAACCTGCACCACCTTCTTCTCGACGAATAAAATCATCACGACCATCTCCATTAAAATCTAGTACGGAGATAGTTGCAGCACCTCTTCCCCATAATCCTAGGCTGCTACCAATATCCCTGGTGTAAGTAAAATTGCCATCCCCATTGGAAAGATAAACTACAGCATCATTGATACCATTTGCCCCACGTTTTTTATAGCGAATAAAATCATCTTTTCGATCTCCATTGAAATCTCCAACCACAATTTCAGCTTCATGCCCAAGTAAATAAAGACCACTGATATCGCTAGTGTAAGTAAAATTGCCATCTCCATTGGAAAGATAAACTACAGCATCATTACTTCTATCACCGTGTTGTTCTTGGCGAATGAAGTCATCTTTGCCATCTCCGTTAAAATCACCCACCACGATATCAGTTACATGTCCAGGTAAATGAAGACCACTGATATTACTTTGATAACGAAATGTACCGTCGCCATTAGATAACATGACAACAGTGTAATTGGCTCCATTTTTAGCCTGCCGAATAATGTCATCACGACCATCCCCATCAAAATCTCCAATCAGGAGATCGTAAACATCGAAGCGAAATCCAATATCTAAGATTCCTTTTTTACTGAAAGTTCCATCTCCATTAGCAAGATGAACCTCTGGATGATAGCCTGTACGGATTATGTCATCAATACCATCGCCATTAAAATCACCGGACACCATAGAATGGGTAGGAGTCACATTGAATCTGGCATGATCCCATGAACTCACCTGAATTAATTGATGGGCATTTCCTAGGGGTTCAGTTAAATCAATACCTGTGAATAGAGAGCCACCATCGTAAAGTTTCACCCCAAGTTTCGTGGGATTTTTAGCTAAAACTAAATTATGGTTGTTAACACTAACATCTTCAGCAGAGTTGTTGTCAAAATTCCAATATCCTAATAAATTACTTTCATTTCCTTGCAGAGATTTATACATAGTTTGCTGAATCTCTGCTTGGGTCTTAGCTTTATTCCAGACACGAACTTCATCAATATCTCCGCGAAAATATTTACTATTGGAATGGGGGGCATAACCTATATGAAGATGGTTATTGTAGGTTATTGGTGATGCTCCTCCCGTTCCTACTCCAACAAATTGACCATTAACATATAACCTTTGCTGATTCAAACTACCATCAATGACATGGGCGACATGATGCCAATTTCCATCTGCTAAATTTTGTCCATGAGCAGTAACATAATTTAGAGAATCATTGAAGTTATTGGCATGGAGAATACCATTTTGTAAAAAGATAGCTCTATCTGGGTTCGCAGAACCAATAATGGAGAAAATACCTGCATTGGGGTCAGTTGTGCGGAACCATAGTTCATGGGTGACGTTAGTTGCTGGTTCACTAAGAATTGTATGAGCAGATTCATAAAAGTTTGTCCCCACATTCAAAGACAGGGTATGGTTCATATGCCCTGAAGGTGGTTCCACCACAACATCATTCACATCAATATCCACATAAAGGTTATCAAGTGACTGATTAACATCCGTTGTTTGAACTTTAAGCTGGTGGAATTTATCTGCCTCGTAGTCTAGAAAATTGTAATTAGCAACTTTTATTTCTCCAGTATGCCGATTAATAGCAAAAATACCTTGCTCATTACCAGCCAGGATTTTATACTTATTGATTCCTGATGTTGCAATTGTACCAACTACAGAGCCATTGATACTATTTTCATTGATATTAAAACGGTGTCTACCTAACATTTGGCTAACTTCGGCAGATTCTTTTATTAAATAGCCTAGCTGAACTTCACCAACACCATGTTGAACTAAACCCCATCTCTGTCCTCCAAAATTAATGCCTGTAGATGAGTGAACATCAATGCTTGCCAGTTCGCCATTATTAAAAACATTAGCTAAATCATCTTTCCCATCATCATTAAAGTCACCAGTAATCCATTTTTGAGCATCCCAAAACCCCCCTTGTTGATTCGCCCAGTGCTGTATTCCAAAGTTACTACCACTGGATAAATGAACATCAATATTAGCTCCACCAGCATTGTTAAAAACTTTAGCTAAATCGTCTTTACCATCCCCATTGAAGTCTCCACTAACCCACTTTTGACTATCCCAAAATCCCCCTTGCTGATATGCCCAGTGCTGTATTCCAAAGTTACTACCACTGGATAAATGAACATCAATATTAGCTCCACCAGCATTATTAAAAACATT
This sequence comes from Rivularia sp. PCC 7116, assembly GCF_000316665.1. Classification (GTDB taxonomy): domain Bacteria; phylum Cyanobacteriota; class Cyanobacteriia; order Cyanobacteriales; family Nostocaceae; genus Rivularia. Next base: position 6,054,921 of record NC_019678.1, read on the forward strand.
AGCTAAATCATCTTTACCATCACCATTGAAGTCACCACTAATCCACTTTTGAGCATCCCAAAATCCACCTTGGGCTGCTGCCCAGTGTTGCATCGCGAAGCTACCACCATTGGAGATATGGGTATCAATGTAGGCTAAACCACCAACACCAAAAGCTTTAGCTAAATCGTCTTTACCATCCCCATTGAAGTCGCCACTAACCCACTTTTGAGCATCCCAAAATCCACCTTGCTGAGTAGCCCATTTGTGGATACCAAAACTATTACCATTGGATAAATGAACATCAAGACTAGCTAAACCACGGTCATTAAAAGCTTTAGCTAAATCGTCTTTACCATCACCATTGAAGTCACCAATAACCCACTGCTGTTCATCCCAATATCCACCTTGCTGAGTCGCCCATCTGTGCATCACAAATTTGTCACCACGGGATAGGAAAACATCAATACTAGCTTGTCCAGCATCATTGAAAATTCTCGCTAGGTCATCTTTTCCATCTCCGTTAAAATCCCCTTGCAAAAACTTAACTTGCTCCAGAGTTGGAATTGTTGTGGTGGTGACAGGGGAGCCTGAATAGCTATTAGCGAATAGAACAGAACCGCTTAAAGCAGTACCATTTTTGAATAAATTTTTATTAGCATTGAAAGTAATGCGATCGCCGTTTGATAAACCTGGGTTATTTATCGCACCATCTTCAATCAGGAAAAAACCGAGTTTTACCGCTCCTACGGGTAATTCTTCCTTTTTTATAGATATACTTTGTCGGTTACTCTCGTTGGTGACATCAGCATAGACAATTCTGCCTTCAATATAGTTACCATAAGCATCTAAAAAGTAGTAACCCAAAGAAGCACGCCTTCTAGCACCTGCTGTGAGTTTATCTGGATCGATAATTATATCTTCGGTAACACCAACCTGAAAAAGACCATCACTATCAGGAGTTAATAATTTCATATTAAAATAATTTTTATAGGAATGAAAACAATTTAATTATGCTAACTTTTTAAATTAACGTCAATTCAAAGGTTGTTTAGATTGTATGTTGACAAAAACAGTACTTTGCGACAATTAATATTTAACAATATAGAATCTTTAAATTGCTTATGTGAAATTACTTATTATTGTTTTGGCGTACAAACAAAACTAATTTTTTTTTATAGCAATCCTATATGAGTGGTGAGAAAGATAGGTGCGAGAAACCCGGTTTTTTGGAAAAACCGGGTTTCTCAGATCTCACAAATGATTTAGGAATGCTATATATATTTATTGGTTGAGATGTTTTCGAGTTACCCCACCATAAGCCATTTGAGTGTAATTGTTCCGTTACCGGAACAGTTGCACGCTCAACCGGAATAATCCTAAAGCCTTATTACTAATTAATGCGTAATCGTTCTAATAACTGGTCGGAAAAACCGCCCGAGACATAAAGTCTTGGGTGTAAAAGTAGTTGGCAGTTTTTCCTTTATATTGCCGGATTTTTACAGGTCAAAACTTATCAGCTATTTGGATGCAATATCTAACAGCTTACGGAGCTTTGAATTATTACGGTCAGATGAAGGCTGGGAATTATGTGGTAATTACAGCAGCTAGTAGTAGTGTGGGTTACTCCGCAATTGAGCTTTTTATTTATCCGAATACCTGAAAGTAGTTCTTTTTAATATTGCAAAAATTTACAGATTTTGCTGTTTAAAAAGCAGATTGAAAATAATGCCCTAAACTACGACCAAGAAAAGCATAAGTCAAATGATTCAAAGGTACTAACAATGACCAAAAAATTAATGCAGGCTGCTTATTATGAAAAACAAGGAGCAGCAAAAAATGTAATTCAATATCAACAAATGCCAATACCACAACCCGGTGCTGGTGAAGTGCGAGTTAAAATCCATGCTTCCGGTGTCAATCCATCGGATACGAAATCCCGTGCTGGTTGGGGTGGTATTGAGAAGAAATTTGAAAGAGTTATTCCCCATCAAGATGGTGCAGGGGTAATTGAAAGCGTTGGTGAAAACGTCGATAAATCTCGTGTTGGTGAACGAGTTTGGATTTTTGAGGGGCAATTAGGAAGAGCTTTCGGTACGGGTGCGGAATATATTGTCATACCTAGTGAAAAAGCGATTATCCTACCAGATAATACCAGCTTCGCCGAAGGTGCTTGTTTAGGTGTTCCTGCAATGACCGCTCATCGTACTATTTTCGCAGATGGTGCTGTTGAAGGGCAAACGATATTAGTAACTGGGGGAGCCGGAGCGGTAGGAAACTATGCCATACAGTGGGGAAAATATGGTGGTGCTACCGTAATTACCACCGTCAGCAGTCCTGAAAAAGCCAAAATAGCCGAAGTTGCCGGTGCAGATTACATCATTAACTATAAAACAGAAGATGTAGTTAAAAGAATTCAAGAAATTACTGGTAAAAAGCGGGGAATCAATCGTATTGTTGATGTTGATTTTAGTCAGAATATAAATGTAGCCGATGCAGTTTTGCGTACTAACGGTGGAGTAGCGATGTATTCAGCCAATCCAGATGATGCTCCTGCTTTACCAATTTTGTCGTTAATGCTGAGGAATATTGTTATTCGTACAATATTGGTTTATACAATGCCGCAAGATGCAAAAGAAGCAGCGATTAAGGATATTACAGCTGCATTAAAAGCCGGTAAATTGCATCATAATATTGCTCAACTATTTTCCTTAACTGAATTAGCATCCGCTCACGAAGCTCAAGATAGCGGCAAGATGATTGGTAAAGCAATTGTAGAAATTTCTTAATTACTTCTTTATCAATCTCAGATCGCTAATATCTCTCCCTACCTCTTACCTCTGCGCTCTCTGCGGTTATTTACTCCTAATCTTCTATACAAACAAAACCATGAGCCCAACAAAATCAATTTCTCAAACATTTACAATAGCCAACGATTTAACAGTAAACCGTATTGGTTACGGAGCAATGCGACTTACCGGAAAACCGGGAAATTTCGGTCCTTATGCAGATTGGGAAGCCGGAGAAAAACTTTTACAACGTGCGGTGGAATTAGGTGTAAACTTTATCGACACAGCAGAAGCTTACGGTCCCGGTTACAACGAAGAAATCATTGCTTCAGCTTTATACCCTTACAAAGAAGGAATCGCGATCGCAACAAAAGGAGGGATAAATAAACCCGCTCCCGATAACATTAAAGCCGATGGAAGTCCGGAATTTCTCCGTCGTGGTGTTGAAGGAAGTTTGAAAAGATTGAAATTAGAACAAATCGATTTATATCAATTGCATCGTCCAGATTCTAAAGTACCGTTTTCCGAATCAATCGGTGCATTAGCAGAATTGAAGCAAGAAGGAAAAATTCGTCATATTGGTATATCTAACGTAAATTTAGAACAAATTAAAGAAGCCAGAAATATTGTTGAAATTGCTTCAGTACAGAATCGGTTTAGCATTACCAACCGAGAGAAGGAAGACACATTAAATTACTGTTCCGATAACGGAATAGCCTTTCTTCCCTACGGCTCCTTAGATGCTCATCCTTTGAAACAAGGGGCACCTATTGCCAATGCAAAAGGTATTATTGCCGATATTGCTCGGAAATATCAAGTTAAACCCAATCAAATAGCTTTAGCTTGGTTATTGCATCGCTACCCTAACGTTATTTTGATTCCGGGGACAACAACTATTGCTCATGTTGAAGAGAATATTAAAGCAGGGGAAATTCAATTGACGGATGATGAAATGAAAGCTTTGAATGCGATGTGAATTTGATAATTGAATTTATCGTGGTAATTTATAACCACAATAAATTCAATTATTTAACATTTGTTTTGAGATATTTGTGACAAGCCTCAAGTCTTTGCAATTCTTCAGGATTAGTAACAAAATAATCTTGAAGCCAAATACAACCATCCTTAATTAGTTGCTCTAAACTAACTACAGACCACAAACGAGCAGTACCATCACGGGAACCAGTTACAATTTGTTTACCATCGGGACTAAATGCAATACTGTGTACTTGGTCACCATGCCCTACCAATTCTTGTAAAAGAAAATTACTGTCTTTATCCCAAAAGCGAACGGTGCCATCATAATAAGCAACTGCAATTAATTCTCTGTTAGTAGGGCTAAAAGCAATATCTTTGATGCCATATTGATACACTTCTAATGCTTTGATAAATTTACCATTTTTATTCCACAAACGGATATTACCATCGCGAGAAGCGGTAGCGATGTAGTTTCCATCACGATTAAATGCGACACTTTCTATCCAGTCTTTATGTCCTTCTAATATTTTAATTAGCTTGCCATTTTTATCCCACAAACGAGCAGTACCATCGCGAGAACCAGTTACAAATTGTTTACCATTAGGACTAAACGCGACACTTTCTACCCAGTCTGTATGTTTTTTTATTTTTTTGAGGAGATTAGCATTTTTATCCCATAAATGAACATTATCATCCCTAGAACCAGTTACAATTCTTTTTCCATCAGGACTAAATGCAATGCTCAAAACTGGGTCATCATGACCATTTAATACTTCAATAAGTTTGCCTTTTGAATCCCATAAATGAACTTTACTGTCACTTGAACCAGTAGCAATTTGATTTCCATTGGGACTAAAAGCAATGGTGTAAACTGACGTTTTATTTGCAATTTGCCATCCCCTAATCCACTCGCCATTTTTATTCCATAAGTTTATTTTACCATTACCAGAACCAGTAGCAATTTGACTTCCATTGGGACTAAAAGCAACAGTAAATATTTGACTGTCAACCTTTTGGAACATGTTTGACTTCTTTTTAGATAATTTCCATATTCTTGCAGTTGTGTCATGTGACGCACTAATAATATGTTGATTATCGGGTGTAAAGACAACACCATATACCCATTTTGTATGTCCTCTTAATACTTCTTTAATAGCGTATAAGTTCTGATTCTCATCTTTTTTCCATAAACGAACTGTATTATCACGTGAAGCCGTAGCAACGTACTGACCATTGTGACTGAATACAACACCATTAACAACACTAGTATGTTCTCTCAATACTTGAACTAAATTATCTTGTAATTTCTGATTTGGATTCCATTCCCATAAGCGAACAGTATTATCCTTGGATGCAGTTGCAATTAATTGACCATCTTTACGAAAATCTGCGCTTTTAACTTCCTCTTCATGACCAATTAATGTTTGGGTAAGCTTACCTTGTTCATTGAATAATTGCACAATACCTTGCTCTGAAGTTGTGACAATTACTAATCCATGAATAGTAAAAACAGCATCAATTACTTTGAATTGTTGGTCTTTTTTCTGTTGAAATGCTAGTGATGCAATTTTTTCATAGTTCTGTGAGTGCCAGAAAGTAATTTTATAGGTTGATTTATAGTCGTATTTCTTGTCAAATGAGACAGTAACAATGCGTTTACCATCAGGACTAAAAATAGCTCTGCTTACTTTATAATTTTTATCGTGTTTGAGTATAGCAATTTCATTACCAGATAAGTCCCATACTTTTGCAGTTGTATCAGCAGAAGCTGTGACAATGTATTTGCTATCAGAACTAAAATTAGCTCTGAATACTACACCTTCTTTTTCTTTATGTGGAAGTGGAGCTAATTGTTTACCATTCCTATCCCATAACTGAGCAGTAGTATCAGTAGAAGCAGTAACAATATATTTACCATTAGGACTAACACTTACGCTATTGACTTGTCCTTTGTTTTCTTCATGTTTGAATTGATTGCGTTCTTGAATATTATCTAATATGGATTGTAAGGCTAAAATAGGACTACTAACTGGATAATTTTCAACGGAGTGACTATTGTTCACAAGTTTTTGTAATTTATCCCCAAGTTTTATGGCAGATTTCAAAGCTTCTATTTGTTGATAACTAGACAACTGTAAAGCGACATTTCCTGAAAATTGTATATTACTGATAGCAAGAATTTTTTTTCTATTTTTTTCTGCTGAGTTAGCAAATAAACCAGCAGTCATTATAGCAAACAACAAAAAAATTGCTCCAATTCTAATACGTCGATTTGCTTGTTTATTTGCTTGCAGTAAAACTTCCTTAGCATTTTTTTCTGCTTCTTTTTGATTTTGGTATTTTTGACTTGCATTTAAAAATTGATAATCAACAAAGTTGAGTTTTTTATTGCTTGACCAGTTGATAGCATCCTGCAACGCTTTTCCTTGTAATAACCGGGATTCATCCTTATAACCTGATGCTAGCCATCTATTAAAAGATTCCGAATAAGGTCTTAGAGTGGCTAATTGTTTATCAACCCAACTCAAGTTAAAAATAGATTTATAAATGCGGTTATAAATTTTCAAACTACCATTCTGTTTAATTACTAATCCCGATAAACATAATTCGACTTGTTCGGGACTTTGATTTGTTGCAACTTCACCATTTTGTAAAATACTTTGATAAATGCCTAATAACCTGCTAGCAGAGCGCTCATCTTTCAAAATTCTGTCTCTAATTGTCCTCAAATGCTCTGGCTCATCCTGGTACTCCCAATTATAAATAATTTGATTGTGGATAATTGTTGACACTCTTCCTTCTAGCAAAATTCTAGTATTATCAGAAATATGATTGACTATTAAATTACATAATTTTTGTGTTAAAAAGGGTTGACCATTTGTCCAGTACCATATCTGTTCTAATACTGCTTTTGGATTTTCTACCTTTTCTAAAAATCCTTGAATTAATGATGAAGAAGTAATTTCTTCTAAACTAAAAGGAGTCAATTCAATTGCTTGACCGATATTAAATGGTGTACGTTTTATATCAGCAATCAAATCTCCAGGTGTTGCCACTCCTAGCAAACAAAATGTGAGACGATTGTAAATAGGATTATCTGCACGTAGGTTATAGCAGCCGCGAATAAAAGCGAAAAAATCATCGCAGGGAAATTTTAAACTTAGAATACTATCAATTTCATCGATAAAAATGACAATATTTTGATGTACTTGTTGTAGCAATACTTTTTCAATAAACTTGCTAAATATCCTGATAGGAGAAATATTTTTCTGCTCATCCCACCAAGCGTCCAAATCAAAATCTAAATCAGCTCTCTGTACCAAGTTATCAATTATATCTGCATACCATTGTTCTGGAGTAGAAAAAGAAGTATTGAACAATGACAAATCTATAATAATACAAATTATTCCATCTTGTTGCAGTCTACGCATTACTTGTACGCGCAAACTAGATTTACCCATTTTACGTGAATTCAATACATAACAAAATTTTCCTGCTTTGAGACTGTTATAAAGCTCATCGTCTGCTGGTCGTTTAATATAAGTAGAGGAATCTTCTGGTAAAGTCCCCGAAAATCTATATTCATAAGCCATACCTGAAATTTTTCTATTGTAGTGTTGATAAATAAACTTAAATCTTTTAAGACAAAGTTAGACGACTGCTGAAATACTGACGATATAAATTACAGCGTGGTGTAACGCAATTTCCTTTTAGTTTTACCAATCCCATTTTGTGTAATTTAAACGCTAGTTCTGAAGCTATATCTACAGGTTGCGACGAGTTTACGCTTGTCAACAATGCATCTGCAAGTTCGGGATACTTTCTTAAAGTCTGCAAATGTTTTCCTAAATGATTTTGAAAAATTCCTTCATCAGTAGGAGCCGTTGCTAAAAGTTTTTCCAAAGTTAGATGTTGATATTTAATACAATCAAAAGCCCTACATATTAAAGCCGGATGTCCTCCCAGCATGGCTGTTAAATCTTCAACAGCAGATGCATCCCAATTTAGTCCGTATTGCTGTGCTAAATAAAGTACTTCTTCTGGGGAAAATTCCACAAGATCAATAGGCAAACCTACGCCAGCTAAGGGGGAAGAGTTGATATCCATACCACCATATACTTCCGTAGAATGTACGAGTACCAAGCGCATCTTTTTCCACAACTCGCCAATGCGATCGCTTTGTTTGCTTTGGTCGTTCCAAACTCGCAACAACTTACAAAAATCATTAAAAATTGCTGATTGCTCAAAGACTAAATCTAAATTATCTAATCCCAATACCAGCGGATTTTTAACTTCTTTTAATATATGTTTTTGAAAGTAACGATTACAGTTGCTGTTAATTCCGTATCTGGTTTTCCAATGCTCATCTAAACGGTCTTCTAGTTCAAATATATCAGTTAAATTAACGCAAAACCATTGTAAAAATTCTTGATAATCGCTTAATACCAGACTATCTGCTTGCTGAAAATCTAATTTCCTTGCTTGATAACCCTCCTGTCTTGCGTTATCAAGAATTCTTTCCAGCAACAAGGTTTTACCCATCTGCTCTGGTGCTTTTATACGTATTAAAGCACCAGGTTTTTTAATTTCCCGATCGCACTGAGATTCGTAAGGTTCTCGCGTTACATAAAAAGGTGAAGACTCATTATTTTCAATGTCTAATTCTGTAACTTCTTCCCAATCCAATCCTAGTACCTGACAAAAAGCTTTGAAAGCATCTAACTTTATATATTCTTTTCCTTGCAAAAACCGTTTAAAAGTTGCACGAGACACTCCATCAGCATAAGGACCGAATTCTTCCCATTCAATTTCTGGTTGCAAGAGTATACTTGCAGCCACAAGCCATTGAGAATTTTCTATAGCCCATCCTTTCTTTTCTCTAGCCTTCTTAATCTTTGCTAATCCTTTTGGAGAAGCTTTCAGAGTAAGCAATGTATACTTCCTTACTTTAATTAACTTATTTACTTAAAAAGTATAACCCGATAAATAATAATTTTTCATACCAGTTTTTGCTCAGTATTAGCTCATTATCATTTATCAAACTATTTCTAGTGATTTTAAAAGTGAGCTAGTGCTGCATCTAGTTGATTCATAAAATATAAATCATCATAAAAATGTCAGCAAGTTAAACAAACATGATTTTCTTTATATGACTCATGTTTTTATCAAATTGCTTGATGCGAAGAATATGTCTTCTTATTAATGTTTCGGAGTATCAATTATGAAAATATCTCGCAAAGTTCGTAGAGAATTAATGTTAATCGCTTTTGATTTAGTTGATGGACAAGTAGATGACTTAGAAGCAATGTGCGAAATCCTAGAAGCTATTGCAGCAGCAGGAAGAAAAGAACTAGAAGCGAAAGCTAGTGCATAAAAATTAAATTGGCTTTCCCTGTTGAAATTATCTCATATCAAATAATAACAACGGGAAAAGCAATTGAAATCTTTATGCTGTTGGCAATCGCAAATATACCTTTATGCCCCAACCCCCAATTTTAGGGGAGAAAGATACTTTAATGAAGTATCCGAAATTTGTGCGATTTAGGGGGCTAATTGTTAACTTAATCAAACTAAAAAACAATGAAACTACAAGAATTCTACAGTCAAAAATTGGAATACGGTTTAGAAGCGATCGCAGCTGATAAAGAATTAGCCAAACATGTTCAAGAAGTTCTGATTTGGCACAAACTTCTAGCACCTCCAGCAGATGGTAAATTCGGTCCGATTTCTGCTTCAGCACTTCGAGAATTTCAAGAATTAACGAAGTCCGATGAATTGGGATTCCTAGGATTCGATACCGCTAAGAAATTAATTGAGACACCCCCCGGTGTTTTAATACAAGAACTAACTTTGAACAACGATTTGGCTAGCCGCATTGTCAAATACATGCTCTTCAAAGACTACCACGTTGATAGAAAAGTAGATGAATACAACATCATCTATATTGAAGGAATGAACCCAAACGGAACTCTTAATTCCGACAAACCTAATAGTTTCAACGATTTACGAGTAGTTATCCAAATTGTTGGTAGAACTCCTAAAATTATCGGCATTTGGGAAGCAACTACCGAACCTGGTTTTCATTACACCTATAATCCCATGAATTCTAAGGGTGCAGCCAGAATTAAATTTGGACAATACAAAGCATGGAGAGTAGGAAGACACGGTAATGCCGAACGTCATGAAGCTCTGATTCAGGTCTCTGATATTACTGTTCACAGGGACTTTAATCAAGACATGATTCGTACAGGTGACAAGCTAAATACAGGTCGTTTTGCCATCAATCAACACTACGGATATGACTATCCCCGTAACAATATTAGCTACGCCAGTGCTGGCTGTTTGGTAGGACGCACCCGTAAAGGTCACCGAGAATTCATGAGGCTGATTAAACAAGATTGGCGCTATCAAAACAACCCCAACTATAGGTTTATGACAACTATTATTGCGGGAGATGATTTAGTCAAACAGTTCTCTGCTTAATGTCTTGCATCTTTGAGATAAACCGGGTGGATTACAAGTTAACAAACTAAAACACCCGGTTTCTCACAACCTTTGAAAATAATTACCCACTATCTTTTAATCAACTTTGTAACTTATTAAGGAATATCAAATGTTTACTTGGAATGATTTTGTGCAAGCTTTAGCCTCTACAGAAATAGAATTTGAGCATCTCAAGGTAGCTCAATTAGCTCAAGCCATCTTAGAATCCGGCTGGGGTAAATCAGAACTATTTAAGTTACACGCTAATCCATTTGGAATCAAGTATCGCCAAGAGATTCAAACTGCTTCGCCTGTTGAATATCAGGCTCACGACGGGACAGACATTTATTGTAAATTTGCGACATTCAAAGATGCAATAACTGGCTATTGGACTTTTATAGATAGACCAGTTTATTCTGGATGGCGTAATAATAGTGCAACTCCTGAAGATTTTATTCGTTTTATTGCTTTTTCAGGTTATATTGACGGACCTTTTGATGGTACAGAAGCTTCAAGGTTGAGAAAAGAAAAATATATCAGCAAAGTTGTCAAATTAATTCCAGATGCTCAAAAGCTTTTAGCTCCGGGAAAACCAATCTGGAAGAAAAAAGGTGTGATGTTAGAAGTAGGACACGGTAAGAATCCTAAAGTCTGGGAACCTGGAGCAATTGGATTTAACGGGATAAGGGAATATGATTTGAATTTGCTCGCTGCTAAAGCTGCTAAAAATGCACTCGATCAAGCTGGAGTACCTTGTGTTATTTCAGATTCTGGCAGAGATTTGTACGATATAGGTAAAACTGCTGCTGATTACGATGTCTTTTGTTCCATCCACCACAACAGTGCTAAACGCGATACTCAAGGAGCAGAAGTCCTCGTGCATCATAACAAAGCAGATACACAAGACTTAGAACTAGCATCCTTAATGAGTGCAGAAATTGCTGACGAACTTGGAATTAGCGATCGCATTGCAAAAGGTAGAAATCCTCGTTCAAAATTGAAAGTATTGAGCGGTGCAAAAGATACTAATGTCAGAGTAGCCGTACTAGCAGAATTATATTTTATTCACGTATCAGTTCCTAATAACCAAGATTGGACTACTCGTGGAGGAGAAGCTATTGCTAGAGCAATTTTGAAATGGCTGAGTAAAACATCGTAATTAAATACCTCTTAACCTATGGAAGTGAGAGAAAGTATTATTTCCTTCCTCTCACCTCCAATACAAACAACAACCGATTCAGCTATTGAAGCCTAGAAACATAAATTAGGTGAAATTATTCATCAAGGAGTAAATAGTTATGAATAAACAATTATTTTTAAACCTTAGCTTAAGTTTACTATTATTAGCTCCTCTACCTTCACCAGCTTTAGCCGAAGATATTAACATTAAAACCATTAAGCAAAAAACTTCTTATCAAAGCACAAATATAGAAGCAATAATAGTTAAATTTCCCAATGATATTGAATTTGATGTAGGAGGAAAAAAGAAACTACCTGTAGTTTTGCGTACTGTAGAACCAGTTCTTAATCATGTTGGGAAAGTAATAGTACCAGCTAATAGCAGAGTTGAAGCTGTATTAGTTCCCGTAGATAAAGCAACAATAATTGTTGCCAAATCATTAATCATGAATGGAAAATCATATCCACTTCATGCAGCTACTAGAAACAAAATTCCTGCCAATAAAATAACTAAAAAAAGTCGTATGGAACAAGCAAATACATATAGTAGTTCCGTCGCTCGCCTTTCTCCGGTATATAACAACTTAACTGGCAGCAGAGGAAGCCAACAAATAAATAAAAATGCTGTGATAATTCAAGGAGTAGGTGCAATAGTCGGATTTTTAAGTCCGCGTTCCATGCTTGCATCAATTATTCCTCAAAATAGCGAGCATATTCTTCATTTAGAAAAACCTCTCAGTCTAAACAGGGATAAAAATACATTTGTATTAGCACCAACTGTAGATAAATAAATGACTAAAGTCATTACCACAAACTTTTTTGAATAGCTAAAATAGTTATGAAAGAAACCCACATCCAGAAAATGAATACTCAACCATCAGATAAATTATCTTCTATTAAAAGATTTGCAATCGGTATATTAATTGGACTTTTCATTGCTGCAATATCATGGCTTTGTTCAACTTATTTTCATGTCAATATTCCCTTAATTCAAGGAATTATTGGCAGTTTATTATTATCAATCTCTTTCGGTATCCTCGCTACCTTCAGCGGAATAGATAAATTATTAAATAATCTGCCGGAATTTTAATGTGGAACATTTCAGCTTTAATGTAAATCTTATCTAGGTGGTGTTTCCTTTGGCAGAATATGACATCTACCTTTAACAAAAAAGTAATTCTAGTCAGCTTGCTGTTAGTTGGAATTGCTTCCCCCGTTTCTTCTCAACCCCAGCCACGACAACAAGAAATTAAACCTCCAACTGTTACCAGAGAGTTTCGCGCTGCATGGATTGCTACGGTTGCGAATATAGACTTTCCGTCAAAACCCGGATTAACAACCGCAGAACAAAAAGCTGAATTAATTGCAATATTAGATAAAGCTGCGTCAATTAATTTAAATGCTGTAGTTTTTCAAATTCGTCCTATAAGTGATGCTCTATATAATTCTCCCTACGAACCTTGGTCGGAATTCCTTAGCGGAGAAATGGGTAAACCACCACAACCATTTTACGACCCTTTAAAGTTTGCAGTTGAAGAAGCGCACAAAAGAGGCTTGGAATTACACGCTTGGTTTAATCCCGATCGCGCCCATCATCCCGAAACAATTTCACCTATATCGGAAAATCATATCAGTAAAACAAGACCGGAATTTGTCAAAAAATACGGTAAATACATGTGGTTAGATCCCGGTGACAAACAAGTTCAAGATTATTCGTTAAAAGTAATATTAGATGTTGTTAATCGTTACGATATTGATGGTGTTCATATCGACGATTATTTTTATCCCTATCCCCAACGTGACTTTTCAGGTAAAAAAATCGATTTTCCCGATGATATTAGTTTTAATAAATATTTAGAAGCGGGAGGAAAATTAAATCGTGCTGACTGGAGAAGAGAGAATATCAATACTTTCGTTAAGCAGATGTATGAAAGTGTTAAAAAACAGAAACCTTGGGTAAAAGTTGGTATTAGCCCCTTTGGAGTTTGGCAACCCGGTTATCCAGAAAGAATTACTAATATAGATAGTAGTGGAAGAGGTTTTAATGCTTACGAGCAGATTTATGCAGACTCTCGTAAATGGTTGCAGCAAGGTTGGTTAGATTATCTTTCACCACAACTTTATTGGAAGATTGAGCAGACGGCACAAAGTTATCCGGTGTTGTTAAATTGGTGGTTGAGTCAAAATATCAAAAACAGAAGTATTTTTCCTGGAATTTATACAAGTCGGATTACTAATCAAAAAGGTAAAGGTTGGGATGCAAGCGAAATAGCTTATCAAATTAGAACAACGCGAGGATTTACCAAAACTAGTGGCAATATTCACTTTAGTATGAAAGCTTTGATGCAAAATCGCGATGGAATTGCCGATATTTTAGCAGAAGACATTTACAAAAAACCAGCATTAGTTCCCGCAACACCTTGGGTAAATGACACTCAACCGAAAAAACCCGAATTAAAGATTATTCAAGATAAAAAATTTGCACAAATAAGACTTTATTGGCAACCTAAGAATAAACAAAAAATTAAATCATGGGTAGTGCAATTAAAAAAAGGTGATGAATGGAATACAACTATTTTACCAGGCAATAAAAACTCGTATTTTGTAAACCATGTTGATATTGAGAATATTGCAATTTCAGGTGTTAGCCGCTATGGAATTGAAAGCAAACCTGCTTTGATAGATGTTAAAGCGGAAGTTGAGGCTTTGAATTGGTAATGGGTTTTTAGACATGAGTCACAAATTAAAAATTATACTCATTTATTTTTTCTCTGAAGTTAATAATTATTAACTTTTTGTTTTTTTATAAGTAGATAACAATTACCAATTATCGATTCCCTATAACCTATCCTCAAATTTAACGGGATATTTTAAACTAGATAACATCTGCTTCATTTGCTCCCTTCCAGATCCAAAAGCTTTTCTTACAGAAGGTTTCTCTGACAACCTTTGAAAATAAATCGTCAAATTCTGTAAATGCTGATAATCGTAAACAATCCTTAGATAAGAAAGAGTAGGAGCCGCACTACAGTCAGCTAATGTAAACGTATCTCCTACCAACCAGGTACGATTTGCTAATTTCTCGTCAAGTAAATTACAAGCTGATTCTAACAATCGCTTGGCTTTGACAACTTCTTTATCCTCCCTTGGAGAAGGCGATCGCTGACTATCCTTAAATAATGCTTCCCTTCCACCGTTAATATATACGTCAATAATCCGTTCGAGCATTCGCATCTCTAAATTAGCTTTACTATCTTGAGGAATCAACGGAATATCCTTTTGATAGTTATCCAAATATTCAACAATAATACTCGCTTCTAAAAGTATTTCTCCATCATCCGTTATCAAAGTCGGGATTTTACCAAAACGGTTTATCTGTAAATATTTTTCTCTCGATTCAGCATCAAACAAGTTTACTTCAATAGGCGTGAAATCCAACTCTTTTTCGTAAAGAGCTATTAATACACGTTGGGAATAAGACGAAGCCGGAGCGTAATAAAGTTTCATTTTTGATTGCCTCCTTAATTAAATCAGATAAAAATGGATTAAAGTCAATTAATTTACATTTATTACTATATTTTTAGACTATCAAAGCTATATATCGCTTTTTAAAGTCAAAAATAATTTAATTTCTGTAAATAAAAATTAAATAATTGATATATTCCGCTATCGGAATAGTAATATTGACTCATAGGGTGATTCGGTGATGAAATATGATTGGAACTAAAAAAGCAGCAGAATTATTAGGGATTTCCGACCGTCGGGTAAGAAAACTAATTGCTCAAGGCAGAGTGTATGGAGCTTTTAAAATAGGTGGAAGTTGGGTGATTCCGACGGAAAATGGTTATCCCCAAATCAAAACAGCCTCTCGCGGTCCTAAGCCAACCTGGAAGAAAGTTAAAACTCCTGCGAAGAATGTTGTTTATATAAATCGTCAGTTAATAGGAAAGAAGATGGACGATGGTAACTTCTGTCCACCAATCGCCGTAAAATGTCGGAACAAGAATACCTATTCGAGGAGAGTTGTAATTCCCGGACCTTGCGTTCTAGTTTATGAATTTGAAAATCCTCTAAATGATTGCGGCGCAACGGCATGGCTTGAGACTTTTTCTCAACCCGAGATTAAAGATGGTTGCACTTTTGGAGAAATAATGGCTAAAAATCCACAGCCAGTTCAACGAAAAACCAAATCTCGAAAAGCTTCAGGCAAAGGCTTTAGTAAGAAAACCAATAAAATTCCAGTTACTGCTTAATTAAAGATTATTGATTTAAATTAAGCAGCATTTGGAACTGTTGGGTGTTAAATGGTCACAGCTAACTGTAAAGCTCCTCTGACTTTATCAATCATAGTTTCCACATCTTGAGGTATTTCGTTACCTCTCCAAGCGACGTGTCCATCTGGTCTAACCAAGACAAAAGCACGTTCGTAAAGTTTGGCGATGTCAGGATTATTGATTTGATGAGTTGTTAAGGGAATTTGTTTTTTGTCACAGATTTTCGTTAATTCTTCAATTTGAGAAGTTGGTTCTGAATGAAAGCACATTAACGTAAAACCATGACCGAATAAATCCAAAGTTGATAATTTTTCGTTTAGCCAAGCATGAGGTGCGCGGCAACCGGGATAGCTGCTTTGCGTCCATTCGTGGTTATTTTCGTCGGGTGGTATTCCGTCGGGAATGACGATTGGGGATTGATAACGTAAACCAAGGTGAATTCCAGGAGCATCAAATTCTTTTTTAACTCCACTTTTTTCCATACCTTCAGCCATTTGTTTGCGAATTGCTTCACCTTTAGGAGAATTACTGGCAATTTCGGGAGGAATACCGCGTTTTTGAGTTCGTTTTAAATTAGCATTTGCAGCTTCGAGGTTCTGTACCGCTATCGGACGACGTTCGGTTTCGTAGGTGTCGAGTAAATTTTCTCCTCCCCAACCTTTAATAGTAGCCGCGAGTTTCCAACCCAAATCAACAGCGTCACCGATGCCGGTATTCATACCAAAGCCACCGGATGGGGAAAGAGTATGAGCGCAATCACCAATAAAGAAAATGTTGCCTTTACGAAAATGCTTGGCGACTCGGTGAGTTAAACGCCAGGGAAGGTTTGAAACTATTTCTACAGGGGTATCTATAGAAATAGCTGCTTTAATTGCTTCGTAAGCATCGTGAATTTCGCCATTTTCTTTAGGTTTGAGAATTAAACGGTATTGTCCTTTGCCATCAACTGCTCGTAAAGGTTCTTGGATTGTAGGATTTACTAAAAAGAAAACCATAGCATTCTTGTCACCCAATTGTGATGCTAATTCGGGGGCTTGGAAAACAACGCTTTGAAAGGTTTGGGTATCGTGATATTGAATTGCTTCAACACCGCATTGTTTGCGGATTTGAGCGCGAGCGCCATCCGCTGCCACCATGTATTTAGCTTCAATGGTTTCGGTGTTTCCAGTTTCTAAATTCTTGATGCTCGCAACTATTCCGCTATCGGATTGGTGGAAATTTTCTAATTCGGAATTAAGTTTGACGTTTCCTTGGGGGTATATTCCTAAGAAATTGAGAAATTCGGGAGCAAACCAATGTTGGGGACATACCTGTTCCGTTTCCGGAGCATATTTAGGTAAAGTGCGTTCGGCATAGGAAGGTAAATTAACGCGGAAGATTTCATGTTCTCCGACAGAAGTTACCCAAGCAACATCTAAAGTATGGTTTTTATTCCAGCCAGCATTTCTAATATTTTCGGAAATACCCCAACGACGGCAGAATTCCATCGAACGATATCCTACAGTACTTACTTTTGGATCGCGAACAACTCCATCGGTTTTTTCAATGACAATGCAATCAATACCTTGGTAGCGTAATTCGGCTGCCATTGACATTCCGACAGGACCGCCGCCGATGATTAATACTTCTGTTTTTATTTTCATGGTAATTGAGGGAGAAAGAGAAAATTGAATAATGACTCTGCGTACCTTTGCGTTTTACTTTGCGCTCCTTTGCGTTAAAAAAAATAAATAACTCCTCACTTCTGCTTACTCCTTAATTCCTCGAAGAAATTACAATAAAAATCAAACATTTCCGAAACAGCTTCGGGAATCACTTCACATTGATAAGAACGTTTTGCTAGAATCTCGAATTTATTTGCAATAGTTTGATAAGCAATTTTTGAATCGGGTATATATTCCGGTGTTGGTATTTCAAAGGAAGGTCCTGCTGTTTTACCGCGTTTCCCGGATGGTAAAGTCATTAATAGTTCTCCCAAGGGACGCATCATTCCTGTCATAATATCGATGCTGGCGTTCATTAATTTGGAACGTCTTAAGCTTCCTTGGGGATTTGCATTGAAATGTTGAACCATTAATTGCATCATTAGGAAGTAGCTTTCGTTGAATATTTCCATTACCATTCTGGTTTGAGGAACTGTGACAACGTTGGAATTATGGTCTTGATAAGAAACGCTGGGATTTCTTAAAGATGGGTAGGAAGGATTCCAGGTTTTTACTATTCCGTTCCGGGATTGATTTTTATTATTAACGCAAATTTGTTCTTGGGAAAGAGCGTCTGCTAATTGACGGAATTTTTGATAATGGGATTTAGCAAAGGTTTCGCTTTGGGTTTGGCTTCCTTCTCCATGTTCTACAATTACATCTACTGCAAACAATGCGCTTTTAACGTCATAAACCTGCATTTGATAATCTGGGTGTTTTTGATTGAGATTATCCCGCATGAATAAACGGTGTTCCCCACCAACTTTATTTTTATCAACTGTAAATAAGTCAGGAATATTTTCTAATCCGTCGCGGATTTGACCGTATAATTCACTCAAGGAACCATATGTGTGTAACTGTTCCGATGTTGGAATAGTTTCTTCAACAAGGGTTTCATTAAGAAAATCTGGCATTTCCAACCGCATAAAATACTGTAGGGATAATGCGTTTAATGGTTCTAAAGCAAAGTCGATATCTATAGGAAATTTGGCGTTAAGTTGTTTGAAATCGGGAACTGCGGGATAGAATGGTTCGCCAATTGCCATTAATATATTGTTGACGAGGAGAAAATGAATCATTTCCTCGCGGGCAATTTCCATTAATACTCCCCGCATTCCATAATTATCAACTTCTTTGTTATCGCCACAAGCCAAATGTAATTGTTCTTCTGTCCACAATCCGCGACGAACGTATTCTTCCCCGGTGACGTAATTGGGAACGGAATATCCGGCGTAAATATATTGCAGCATTACAGCAACTTCTAATTCTGCTGCTTGTTTTAATGCTTTAATTAATTCAACATTCGTTTTAATTTGATATTTATCTTGATATTTATCTTGATATTGCTGTGGTTGTAACTGTGACCTTGGCGGAATATAACCAATTTGCTGTTGATTTTGCAGAAACTTGAGTAAAAGCTTTGATTGAGATTCGGACATATCTCTTGTAGGAGGCATATAGTAAGTTTTATGTTTATTTTTGGGGTCGGACATCTGCCACATTAAACGAGCGTAGGTAGCAACTTTGCATTTATCAGCCAAGCTGAAAACTTCCGCTTTCATAAACGAGAAGCTGGCTTCGTAGAAAGATAAAACTTTTTCGTAAATTAAATTAAAATCTACATCTTCTTGGGGAATATCATCCAAGTGCCAATCATCACCCATGACTCTGACAGCGCAGAAGCCGGAAGTATTCCAAAAACCTAGTTTATTATCGTTGTCGTAAGTGATTTCCGCTTCATCTAAGTTATCGTAGCCACGAGGAATTTCATTTAAAGAACTAGAAATCAATATTTTACAAGTTCCCGCTTTGGCACCTCTTAAAGTAAACCAACCTCTTCCTTGTTTATTAGTAGAAATTTCACAGCTTGAATTAAAATCTCCTTTCTCTTCTTGTAATCCAGGTTTTAATTCAACGATTTGTAATTCGGAATTTTTAGGATAATGAAAACAACCTTCTTCCTTTGAAAATTGGTAGCGTAATTGAGGAAAAGCTCTGGGATTATAAAATTGATTTATGTATACTGACTGTACCGATTGCGGAACACCTCTAACAAAAGAGCGGACTTCGATTTCAACAGCATTATCTTCCCCTTTACTAAAATTGGGAAATTCAACAAATAAACAAGCGTCGTCAACTTGAAGATTAATTTCCTTCTCCTTAACTAAAACCCTTCTTTCACCAGCAACCGTTCCGATAATGCACAAACCTTGATTTTCAACATCTTCTCGTAAATCTTCCCAGCGATCGCAATAACTTATATCAACCAAACCACTAGTTAAATCATGAGCTTCCTTGTTATATTGCTCTGGCTTAATTACTCCAACCAAACGATTACTATCAACAGTACGAATTTCTAAATCTCCCAAATCCAACTTTGAAAAAATCTTGTGAATTCCAGCTTCGGCATCAGGCGATCGCCCTACATTAGGAATCGCTGTAATCATATTGAGACTTACACCTTGGGGATTTAACTTCAAAGTTAAATTACTCATACTTCCCCCTGTCTTGAAAAGTTGCTCTACTTGGGGAGACCCCAAGACCGCACTTTTCGCTGCTCCCTGCTCCCTGCTCCCTGCCTTTATTAATAACCTTCCACTGGGATAACTCTTTAATTCATCCTTACACCATAAACCAATAGTTCCATGTAATTCCCAGAAAGAAGGTGCATCAGGTTGAACTGGTGCGGACATATTGCTGATACTAAACTGCACCACCAAACCCAAAACATCTTCTCGCTGCATCGCTTCCTTTAATAAAGAAACCGTTGGCGATATATTTACCTCATCATTCCAAAGAAAATCTTCCTCACCCTTGGAAATAGCAAACTGATAAACAGCAGCTTTACCAAATTCGTGATTTAAAATATGCTCCGGTAAATCGCGAATATAATCAAAATCTTGCCAGCGAGCTAGCTGATAACCCTGTATCGGAGCAGTTACCATATAAGGAACTTGATTGGAATCACCCAACCTACCAAAAGCTAACTGTCCCAACATAATTGTATTAGTCCAATTAGAAGCAGGGTCGCATTCAAATATCCTCGCTCTATTAAAACTTGTTTTGACGTACTCGTTATAATGACCCCAAAAATCTACACTTCTGCCAATAACCGGGTCATTTTCATCAACTTTGCCAAACTCTCGCTGAGTACTAATAATTTGAGCATCAATTGAAAAATGACCGTTGCCGCCAAAATTCCATCCCATTGCCATACTAAAAGGGCCGTTTTCATCTAACTTCCCTTCACTGTTGAATTTTGGCCCTTTATTATAAAGATATTCGTGATATTCCGAAGCTGAATGATTTTCCTTGTACGGAACACCATTCATATAACAAGTGTTGTCGCTCAGGTCGATTAAACCATTTTTATATCCCGTCGGAGCGTGAATTCTGGCTTTACCTTGGAAATGCAATCGAGGAAAATCTAAAACGCTCATAATAAAGTTCTATATAGCAATTCATGTCCTGTTGTTATATAGAGGTGAGCAGAAGAGGATTATGCAGTTAAAGGGATAAATACTTATTTTTTCGTTTTTTTGGGATTGTAATTTCAGTGCTGATGTTACGGTAGTTGTGAGAAAGATACCTTATCCAAATAATTTATTTTCTAATTTAGGAATGGCCGCATCTGGCACATTTTACTGTAGGGTGCTGCGACATTTAGATCAATTTTCAACGTAATAATAAGACTTGTGATGTCACGCACCATGCGATTCTTATGACAATTGCAAACGATCTATCTCCCACAGAAAGAGAAGATTTACCAACGTTAAAACGCATATCAGTAACAGTGTCACCAGCAGAATAATCTAAAATTAAGCGATCGCTACCGTTAGCACCCCGAACATTATCGTCACCTAATCCGGCGTTACTAGTGTCGTCAGCCCGAAGTACTGTACCATTAAGGGTTAGGGTTTGAGTAATAATATCGTTACGACTACCTGTAGTAATAGAAAAGCGCTCGAAATTAGTCGCAGTTACAATACCGGAGAGATTGAGATTAGAAAGATTGGAGAGATTAAGATTAGAAGTTTGCTTGGAAAGTTCAAGCGTCAGATAATCAAAACCAAAACCACCGTCTATAGTACCAGAATTACCAATATTCGTTATTTTACCTTTTTCCTTAATGACTGCTATTCAGACAAATAAAAAAACTCGAACTAATCACACGTTGGATTCTGCGGTTGATATTTTTTATAAATTCTTAAAGCAATTTCTAAATACCTATCCAACAACAGATGATTTTTGGTATCTGGTAAAATTACTTCCACAGCTATACCAGCACCTCTTGCAGCTTCACTTTCTTCTCCATCTTTAAAATTAGCAATAGACCACCATAGGTGAGTAACAGCAGTTTGAGCATCTTCTCTCCAAGGTGAATACCATACCTCTTGATAAATTTTTCTACACTCATCAGAAGTTAAATTACTTTTATTTAATTCTTCTACTATCTGCTGTAGAAATTTATCAATTTTGGCTAAATTATATGGTTCGTATTCTGGTGTAAACAGTTGAACGCATTCTACAGCCCATCTCACGACTAAACTATAATCATATTCTTGTAGCTTATTTACGATTGGATAAGTCCAAAATATTTTATCCCCTGTATTCTGCTTTACATCATCAATTATTTCTTCCATCACTATAAAGTCATAATTATTTTGAAACTCGATTTTTACAAAGCTAATATAATCCTCTAACGGAACAGCAAACATTCGCAAAATGATTTATAAAATATATTTTATAAAACAAATACTTTATTCTGAACTATCCGGTATAGAAGCAAAAAAAATCAATGTTAATCAAGTATTTTTATACCTATTAAAAGCATTTTCAGTATTATTATTGATGAATATCCGGGATTATATAAACAGCTAAAGTTTTAATTAATACGTATTTAATTTTGGTTAACTAGATTTTCTTAGGATGAATTATCGCGAGTTTATATTCAACTAGGGAAACCTTTAACGGAATAGATAGGAGAAAGTGCAAACTGAAAAATAAAAATGTTTTACAAATGGAATTTTCAAAGTCTGTAGATTCAGTTTATCTATCTCACCTTTCACAGCAAATTCAACAGCTAGCATCTGATGAAGCGTCTGCATTATTGTTTGAGGGTAGTGCTTTAATTTTATTAGCGGGTTATCTCAATATTGCTTGTCAGCTATTCGTTAAATTAGAATACGGTGAGCTAGCGATAAGTGAAGGAAGTGCGCTTGCTCGCCCGTTGAAGTCAATTATCCCAGGTTTGTGTAATTGTGTGGGTGCCTCTTCTTTGAGGGAATTGTCTTTAAGTGAGCATATTAACAATATCAAGGTTAATGGTATAGCCAAGACAAGATTTGATTTTTTTGGGTTTCTACTAGATTTACAGATAAAAAGGTGGTGGGAGTCTTCAAATAGTTTAATAAGTGTTTTGTATTACTTTGGTCATTTTCCGAATGCGATTAAAAGATTGGAGTCTGGTGTTTTACAAGAATATATTAAAGTTTCTCGGGAACAAGCTCAAGAATTTCTCAATTGTGTAAACCAACGAAAATATAAAACTGAGATTACTGCTTCTATTCCGAAAGTGGAAGATTGGCAAAGTTTTTTGCAGAAATGGGATAAGGAAATATTTGAGAATTTAGATGATATTGATATAGAAAGGTATGAAAGTTGGTTCCCGGAGATTGTCAAACGTAAGAGTTGTTTGAATCGAGGAGCTACAGAAAAAGAAATTAATATACTAGAGGAAAGATTGCAAACAAAACTATCTCAAAGCTATAAAAACTTTCTTCTTGCTTGCAACGGTTTTACGATTTTGGATGAATACTGCGAATTATACGGTACGAATGCAATCAAATGGTTTATTGAAGAAAATCGACAATCGGCTGAAATTTGGGATGATGGCTATGATGTCAGCGACGAAGAATATTTTCAATACGGGAAGCATCAAGACTGCGGCTGTATAAGAGGTAAATATATGAAAACAACTTTGCAAATAAGTTCTACTGAAGATGGTTACGTTTATCTTCTCAATCCGCGAGTTATTGATTCAAACAATGAATGGGAAGCTTGGGACTTTGGCACTAAAATATCTGGTGCTTATCGTTATCGTTCGTTTTGGGAAATGATGCAATCTGTATATCAAAGATATTTTGATTGTTAAACCTCTATTCTATAATTCATTTAATATTGTTTTAATAGATACATTTATGTAGTGACGGTGTAATTTAATTTATCAATTCATCAAACAGGGATAAAGATTATGACCGTAGCTTTAAGTCCTATTCCTGTGAAAACTAGCTTTAATGGAAATGCGAGTAATCTTGCTCAAACTGCATAAGTAAGAAAAAGTTTCACCTATATAGTATGTACGAAATTGGCTTTAACAAATGATTTTTAATCATCCAAGCCATAATAACCGCTTTTAAGCTTTGAGAGCGAATGATATTCTAAATCTACAATATAAATTCAAGATATAAATTGAATTATGCAATCAAGTTTTCTAACAACTGTCTTTCTACCCCTAGCTTTATTTATCATCATGCTGGGAATGGGATTGGGACTTACATTAAATGATTTTAAACGAGTATTTGTAGAACCCAAAGCTGTATTTTTGGGCTTGATAGCACAATTAATCGTTTTACCATTAACAGGTTTTTTATTAGCAATGGTTTTTCCGCTTTCACCAGAGTTAGCTGTGGGAGTAATGATTCTTGCAGCTTGTCCTGGTGGCCCTACTTCTAATATGATGACTTATTTAGTCAAGGGAAATGTTGCTCTTTCGATTACTCTTACTGCTATGAGTAGTTTAATTACAGTTTTTACTATTCCGTTGGTGGTCAACCTAGCGATGCAAAATTTTATGGGAGAAGCAGTTGCTTTACAGTTACCTTTCGTTAAAACGGTAATTCAAATTGCTGTAGTAACCTTTATTCCGGTGACTATAGGAATGTTATTACATAATTACACTCCCCAAGTTGCAGCCAAGGTGGAAAAACTAGTTAAATGGTTTTCTTTATTCTTCTTGGGATTAATTATCGCGGGTTTGCTTTTCAAGGAAAGAGATAATGTACTCGGCTTTTTCTTTGAGGTTGGTGGAGTTACTTTAACCTTGAATTTATTAACTATGGCTTTGGGTTATACTATTGCGATTCTTGCTAAACTCGATTCCCTCAGTGCCAAAGCAATAACTGTTGAAGTTGGAATTCAAAACGGTACACTAGCGATCGCAGTAGCAACTACTCTTCTAAATTCTCCAGATATGGCAATTCCAGCAGCAATATATTCTCTAATCATGTTCGTTACCTGTGGAGCCTTTATCGGAATTAGTAATGGTTTATTTATAAAGTCCAATTAAATGATAAAATATTCTACAGACAGATAAAAATTGTTTAATAGCTGTTGGCGACATGAAAAGCGGCTTCTGAGATAGCTTAGGATTTTTATAAATTCGATAAGCAAACATCTATGTTGCCAATTTATAATAAATATAATTAGGGCTTGCTGAATAAAATTATTAACGTTACACATAAGGCAGTTTTTCCCCTGCTCCCTGCCCTCTTGCCTTGTCAAAGAAAACTTTTTCAGCAAACCCCAATTATTTATTGCGTTCGTATTTTATCGGACAAAGTAAGTAAGTCGGCATAAATAAACCGAATCATGTAACAGAATGTTAATTAGCCTTAAACTCTTACCCTGCTGCCGCTTTTTTAAGAAGGTTTATTACCCCGCAGAACTAATGTGATGCTAGAAGCCAGTTCTAAATAAAATAGGACTTACGCAACCGACACATTTTTCTTGTAGGGTGCTGTGACACTTTGAGTAACTGTGAACGCAGTAACAATGTTTTCAGTGTCACGCACCAAATGGGCATTGTGACAATTGCGGCCATTCCTGTTAAAAAGTAAAGGTAGTTCTAAGAGTACCAATTACCGCTTCATCATTATTACTGTTGTTACCAGGTGCTGTTACCCAAATAACTCCTGGGGTAATACTGATATTGTCATTAACTCTATGCTGATAAAATCCTTCGATATGATATGAAGTATCATCATCTTTATTTAAACCGGCAATACTCGAATCTGTAACTTTGGGGTTCATACCGAAAATTACCCCAGCCAAATTACCTTTTTTCCCGAAATCGTTTAATCCTAAAGTAACAGCCCAGTTCCAGATATCTGCATCACCACTTGCACTTAAGCTGCGAGTATTTGTATAACCTCCCCAGCCTCCTAAGACTAATTTATCGCTTAAACCTAATGTTGCTTGCACGCCATAAGAATCGCTCTCGTATGGTGTAGCTAAATCTACACCTTGAGCATCCAAACCTTGGTTATAAGCATTGATATAGGTTAAACCAACTTTAAAGCGCTTGCTTGGTTCAAAAGTTAACTGAGCTAAAGCTCCGTAAGGGCCATTAAATATACCGCTTCCTTGGCTGGGGTCGTTATTTTCACTTGCTAAATAACCCACACTGAATGATAAACTATCCCCCAACTCTTGAGTAATCCCCAATCCGGAACCATCCATTTGATAATAGATCGGGTTGCGAGTACCAAAGCTAGATAAAGCACCTTCGGCACCATCTCCATCAAATTGGTTAACGGTATCTACCACATCATCCGCCGCACCAGCATTCGCGATCGCAATGACATTAGTAGACTTAGTTAGCGGAAAACTATACCATAATCCATCTAAGTAAGCATTGGTATCTGCATCACCAGCAAAAGCTAAAGCAGCTTCATCGGTATCGGGAATATTATTAGCTTGGATACGAGCATAAAGAGTATCTTTACCAGTAAAACTGCTAACGAAATTAATCCGCGCTCTTGTCCCTAAAGTAGTGTTCTTATCTGGTGTATTACCTTCAAAAACATCAGTTGCAGCAATAACCACTTCTCCCTCTAATTTGGAAGTTGTAGAAAATTGATTTGCTTCGATTTGAGCAATCTTTGCTTCAACTGCATCTACCCTACCGCGCAATGTTGCCAACTCAGAGGAAAATTCAGACTGCAATCTTTTGATTGTACTTAAATCTCCACTACCTACATTGCTGGTTGCAACAGCTATTAGTTCGTTAATCCTATCCAAACAAGCATTCAAACCCGCAGCAAATTCAAATCTTGTTAAAGCTCGATTACCGCGAAAAGTATTGTTAGGATATCCAGCAATACATCCGTAACGCTCTACCAAAGATTGTAATGCTTGAAATGCCCAATCTGTAGGTTGTACGTCTGAAAATTGAGAAACAGAAGTTACCTGTGCTAAATTTTCTTCTTGAATATTATCCGATGTAGCTGCTGTTTGTGCTGGAACTGATGTAGCGTTCAAAATCAAAGTTGCAACTAAAACAGATGGACTTGCTAATAAAGTTTTCCAGATTTTTTTCACTTCTTTCCTCACACAACAAATAAATATCGAGATATAAGAAACAGCCAATGCAAAAAAGCATGATGGCTGTTAGTATTCATGGCAAATTCAAACCAAATCAGAAAACGCTGACTTTATCCTTCTCCACCTTCACCGCCTTCACCACCTTCTCCACCTTCAGCAGCTTCACCGCCTTCTCCACCTTCTCCACCTTCATAGGCTTCTGAGGATTCGCCACCTTCTCCACCTTCTAAAGTGGTTGGTGCAACTTCAGCTTCACCACCTTCACCACCGACATCAGCCCCACCACAAGCAGTAATACTTGCAGCCAAACCTAAAGCTAGAAACAAAGCAACTGATTTAGAATTCATTTCCAGACTCCTCACAAATTTAATTAACAGTTTTCGGCTTTATCGTGGCTGGTTAGCCATCGCAACAATGCTACATACTTAATAAAAGTAAGACATTACTAATATCAAGTATCAAAGCTGATAGTAAGTTGCATTAAGCTCAATAAGCAAGAAATATAGGCTACAAATAGATAATCGTTTTTTTATTATTCTTAATTAAATATTAAAGATGCCAAAAATGCATGAATATATTACGTTATTGGAATTAGTTAAATGTTAATAGAAATAGTCAATACAGGGATATTGATTTTATTATTGCGAACTTTACACATAAAGCAAACTATAAATTAATTTCTACAAGAGTTAAAATACTCATAAACTAATAAAATTGAATTGTATTGCTTAAACATTACATGCTTATTGATAAATGTTATCGTTAAACCTGTATTGATTAAAAGTAAGTTCAAACTTTGACGATTCTTGCTGTCGAAAGAAAATTTTGAACATCTGCTATGAACTACTGCTAACACGGTGGATTCCGATTAGTTAGCACTGCGATCAAAAAGTAGAGAAATAATTACTCCCATCACGCTCTAAGATTACCTATAAGAATTTCTCCCTCACTCCCTCACTCTCTCACTCTCTCCCTCAATAATTTAGGTAATCTTGCACCGGGAAGGGAGTAGTTGTCATCTCTACTACCAATTCATATTGTGAAGCATTAAATATTTCAGAGCAATTAAACTATGATGCACAGAAAGTCTTTACTAGCTGGGTTCGCAGCCCTCGCTACAACAATAGCTAGTTTCGCTTGGTTTGGGGATGTAGCAGATGCACGCCAAAAAAGAACTCTGATTATCTACTCGGGTAGAAGCGAAAAGCTAATAGGTCCGTTAATTAAACAGGCTCGAAGAGATTTGAACTTGGATATTAAAGTGCGTTACGGTAAAACCTCGCAATTAGCCATAGCACTACTTGAGGAAGGTAAAAATAGCCGTGCAGATTTATTCTTTGCTCAAGATGCTGGTGCTTTAGGTGCTTTGGAAAGAAGACGACGTACTTTACCAATTCCCATTCAAATACTTCGGAAAGTACCTTCTCGTTATCGTTCTCCTTGGGGTAATTGGATGGGAATTTCCGGACGGGCTAGGGTAATTGACTACAATACGAAGCTAGTCAAAAAAAGTCAGCTACCAAAAAATATTTGGGAATTAACCAAACCAAAATGGCGCGGCAAAGTTGCTTGGGCACCGACGAATGGCTCTTTTCAGTCTTTTGTAACTGGAATGCGAGTTATGTACGGTGACAAAAAGACTTTGCAATGGCTCAAAGCCATGAAAGCTAACCGTGCTAGAAAATACCCTAAAAATTCTGCAATTGTCAAAGCTTTGGGACGCGGTGAAGTTCATCTAGGATTAGTAAACCATTACTATTTAGCTAGATTCAAAAAGACTAATCCCAGATTCCCCGTTGCACATCACTCTACTCGTGCAGATGCAGGTGCAATGATTAATGTCGCTGGGGTAGCTGTATTGAGAACTACCGACCAAAGAAAAGATGTAGAAACCTTGATTAACTATCTACTCAGTCGCAAGTCACAAAGCTACTTCTCTCAAAAGACTAAAGAGTATCCTTTACGTAAAGGAATGAAGTCTCCCAAGGGACAAATTCCTCTCTATAGACTCAATTCTCCCCGAATCAACTTGACTAAATTGCATAGCTTAGAAAAAACTCTGAATCTGCTACAACAAGCTGGAGTAATCTAAGTATTGAGGACGATTGTCAAAAATAATATTTGACTATAGGCTGGAAGTTATTTGTCACTTCCAGTCTATGGTTCTCCAAGCTTATTGCAAATAATTATTAGTTGTGTATAATATATACAGAATATAGAAAGTATTTATAATTACTTTGAAAAAATATGGACAACTACTTGAATTTCAAAAGCTTTAATTTAGCTAGTGAGATTTTTTGCTAGCTAAGAATACTTGCCGAATTAAATAGTATAAAATCCTTATTTAGACACAACGCCAGCCAATATATTCACTTTAGGTGTTGCTGTTAGCGTTCCCGGGTCGCGTGCGGGAAGGGCGTGGCGTTAGCCATATAAAAATATGAATAGCCCCCAACCCCTAATTTTGGGGGAGAAAAATATTTTCAACTCTCCCAGAGCAGGGGGAATTAAGGGAGCTGATTCTGTCGAGTAAAAATAAATTTATAGTTAAATTCAGCAACGCCTCACTTTATGTATATAGTCAGAATCAAAGGGCTTATCGGCTTATGCATTCACTCAATAAATAATATTGTTGATAAATTTTATTTAATATTTCATACCTGAATATGGATAATATATTCCAAATTAAATTCACCGTCAAAAATTACTAATATTAAGAATAAAACAATAAGTAAAACTACGTCAAATACAGAATGGACGAAGATAAAATAATAGTGGTTGGTGGTTATATTGGTTGCGGTAAAACTGCTTGGATTTGTCAGCAAATAGCTTTGAAAGAAAAAGCTTTTCCCAAATATTATCAAAAGATAATATATTTAAAAGCTGGAACCGAGCAAGTTCATATAGACCAGAAGAGGATTAGTGTAGATTTTCCTAAAGTTAAAGTTTTCTGCGATATTCAAAAAGCGAATTTTATTGAAGAATTAGAATCAGCAGACTTAGCATATATCGAGTTAGATATTAACTTAGGATTAGGTTATCTTGAAGAGCTTTTAAATGATTTACCTTACTATCCAGTAGCTATTTTACCTCCGGGATGTAAACGGTGTAAATGGCATTCTTGGGCAAAAGAAGTCCTGACGGGTGCTGCAATGAAAATTTCTAATTCTATTGATAAAATAGAGATATTGCGCTTACCAACGACTGGCAAAGTTATTTCAGGAGATGATTTTAATGATTTTTGGAATGAATTAATAAATGGTGCTTATGGAAAAGTTATGCGCGTGAAGGGAATTTTCCATTTAGAAGACGGCAATATAATTTATGCCGATTTTATTTATGGTGTAGAATGCATAGATTTTTTGAATTTAAATCTATCGCGTTATTTGCATGGCGAACCAAAATGTTTTAGCGCTATAGAGATAGTTGGCTGTTCTTTAAATAAAATAGCTTTACAACAAATGATAGAAAAAATATATGTAACTACTTACAAAGTTGTATGACATGTAAGATTTATATCTTTTCCGCTTACATCGATGCGGGATAAAAACTCTGCGCTCCTCTGCGTTTAACTCCGCGTTCCGAGGCTGTTAAAATATATAATTCCGATACTGAATACATCCCATTAAGAAAAGCCCCTGGTAATTGGTGAAAGAGTATATCTAACCCAGAGGCTGCAATCAAAACCTAAATATTTATAGATGCGGATATAGATTATGCTTCAATAGCCAAACTATCGCGAGCTTTAGTCAAAGCATTAACATAGTTGTATGCAGCGTCAACAATCGCATCTCGCTGTTTAGCATTAACAGTACTATAAGGTTTAGCAGCAACTTGTCCTTCAGTAAAGAATGGTTCGACACTCTTTAAACAAGCTTGATAAGCAGATTCAACTTCTTGCGCTATACTCGCGTCTTTCTCTCTTACAAGTGCTGCAAAAGGTGCGTATTGAGAATTAATACCAATCCAATTGTTTTTGAAAATCAACAAACTTTGATCTGACCAAGTCTCCTCTTCGCTAGAAATTTTCTTGGCTGGTACTTCGGTAGCTACAGCAATCATACCGCCGAAGTGGTCTTTAGCATTGAAATTACTAGGATCGTTCAACTTGTCAATCAAAGAATTAATACTTGCGATTAAACCTTCGCCATAAGGAACGGCCGCTTTTAGATTACCCTCGCGGTACACTAAAGCTTCAATTCTGTGGAAACCCTTAAATGCTTCATCTTGAGCACCCCCATCAAAAGCATAGGGACGAGCATCAATATCGGTATCTTCTTGTTCAAAGTTTCCAGCTAAGACTTCAATTTGCTCGTAGGGAGGACGAGAATTTACATAAGCTGTTTTCGCAGCTTCAATATCGCCACTTTTTAAAGCTTCAAGCAGCTTTTCTGCTAAAGGCAGTTGCTCTTGAGCTTCTTTTTGAAAATACTGAATACCAGCTAAAACCTGCTCGCTGTAGTTACTACTATTTGCTGCAACTGTCTGTGCTTCAGGGGTTGTTGCATTATTAGCAACGTCTGATGATTGGGCACAGTTAGTCAAGAAGACTAGGCTTAAGGCTGCTAACCCCAATCCCAACAAACGTAAGATAGTTTTCATTTCTGGTGATATTTACTCCTCACAATATTCTTGGTATATTACACTTATTGAAAAATGATATCAAGTATTTTGATAAAAGTTTTCAATTATCTCCTGAGAGGCTACATATACCGTCTATGTCTGCATTTATCACCTAATTTTTTTCAACGTTCAAAAGATAATCAAAAATCAAATTGCACGATGATGAATAATTTGATTAATCATAAAGTGTAAAATAAATGCAAGAATATAAAATGAATATAAAAATATAACTATAAAATACGTTTTATCAATATAGTTAGCCTAAAAAAACGTCATAATTAACTTGCTGAATCATTATTTACATCTTCAATATAAATGAGACGTTCTAAATCATCAGATTTTATTTTATAAATAGAACCAAAATTCATGATGAAAAGACCTTCATAAGGAGTAAATTTAATAATATTAATATCCGGTAAGTTATGGATAATATAAACAATATTTCCGAATCTTTTCTCAAATTTATTGACTATACAATCCCATTCCGTACTATTCCTGTCTACCGTAGTGGCTTTACAAGAATAGGTTAAACGACGACGGGCAAAAATCTGCTTACTTTTATTTTCATCTTCAATTAGCATTAAGCTGGCTATAGGATTTGCTTGAAGATTATAAGCATGAATGGAAAGTTTGCTTACAAAAACATAAATATTTTTGGCTTCATCTATAACAAACGGCGCATAACTTACATTAGGCATATTATCCGCACTAACTGTTCCTAACACTACTGTTCTAACAGTATTAATTAATAAAGCATATGCTGCTTTTGCTCTTGCTATATTCATTCCTAATATATATATTTACCTATAAAAATAAGAATTTAGTTTACCCCATCTATTGCTAAAACCCCGGCTATCCCCCAAAAGTTACAATCTACGAGCCATTGTAACTTTCCCTGAATCTTTATATACTAACTTGCGACTTATTGCAAATTATTTTAAATAATTCTATGTCACTTAGATGTATTGCAACACACAGAACATCAAAAATTAACTCAGTCACATAATTTATTGAAAGTTTTTGTCAAATAGTATGATGAAGACTATAATTATAGCTAATGATATTTACAGGTTATTCAAAACAATATTTATATAACTGCGAAAGCGAGTATCTGTTTTAAGTGATTTTTTACTGGTAGAGTCATTAGGAGTAAGGAACGTGAACGAGTTAGTAACAGCATCCAACGGTTACGAACAAATAACTAAGATTGATTTTCGTAGTTGGATAAAGCCGACTTTTACCCCTGAGCATGGTGTATTGATTGTTTGGTTTGGTTCTTTTCTGATGGGAGCAGCTTTAGCTCAGACTTGGAACTATTGCACAAATTTAGCATTACTGTGTTCTTTTTTTGCCCTACAAGCAGAGCATCCTCTCGTAGTTCAAATAAAGCGACGGAGTATCTGGAAACCTAGATACATAATTTGGGCGGGAATTTATGGTGCGATCGCTCTGTTGATAGGGATTTGGCTATGGATTCAGTCCCCAGTTTTAATATGGGTTTATGGAGTAGTAGCTTTTGTGTTGGCATTCGATGTCATGGCAGTAATTAAACGGAAGCATAAATCAATTCTGAATGAATTAGTCATTTTTGCGGCTATCTGTTTATCGACTCCTTTAGCTTATGGAGCAACAACAGGAAGTCTTTCTATAGAAGCAATATCAATATGGATATTCAATACTTTATTTTTTGGTAGCGCTATTTTTACTATCAAGCTACGGCGTAAAAAAACCAGTTCTCTCAAACCTGGTGTTGTCTATCATTTAATAGCGAGCGTAATTGTTGTTGGATTATTTTTTCTGGGCTGGTTAAAGTTAGTTACGGCTTTAGCCTTTGCTGTTGTGCTAATTAAATTTGCTGTAGTTATTGGCTTTCACAACTGGTATATCAAAGCCAAATTTCATTCCGTCGCTTTATTAGAAACTCGTTTCGCTATCTTTTATATTGCAATCGCTGCTATCAGCGTACTTCCGGCTCATTTACCTAATACGTGAGTATTAATTTATTCTAAATTAGTAAGAGTTTGTTGCAATAAGCACTATCTTTTTGAGGTATAGAGTTGATAGTTTAAAACAAATTCAGAAAACTAAATATGGTTGTAAATAATCAGTTAGTAACTGACTACCTTGCTTTAATTGCTTATATTGCAACCCTATTACCTTCTAACTCTATAGCTGTTTTTTCTAGCTGGAAAAAAGCTGATTGGCGAGTTTTTCTATTGAGAAACCGCAGAAATATCGGTTTAATTTGCTTCGCATTATCAATAATTCACGGAGTCTTAACGCTACGGGTACGTAATGTTGACATGTTGAATATCAATACCTATGTAAACTACTTCACGGGATTTAGTTGCATTTTGATTTTTACTATCTTGGCGGTGACATCTAATAACTGGAGTATCCGCAAGCTGGGTAAGAATTGGAAGAAGTTGCATAGTTTGACTTATGTTGCGCTAATTGTGCTTATCTTGCATTTACTTGTGGTTAACCAAGGTGAGTGGAATTGGTACACCTGGTGTGCATTTATTGCTTTATCCTCAATGACTTGTATGTGGTTGCTTCGGCTTTTGCGGCGATATCGTTGAATAAAAAATAGGTAGATAAAAGAGAGAAAATTATTGGTTTGTTGCTATCAAGTTAGAAAAATCTGTTTCCAGTTATTAATAAAAGTGCAAGATGTGGACTTAGGGACATCCAAAAATTAAATTATCAGATTTCTTCTCCCCCTGCTTCCCCTGCTCCCTCTGCTTCCCCTGCTTCCCCTGCTCACCAAAGCGATTGATTATTTTTTTTAATTGGAAGTTCCTAATGTGGGTTTACATTGAAATGTACTCGTTATACATTACATAATAGTTGATAAATGTTATCGTTAAGTACGGCTATTAAGTGAAGCTACAGGGAAATTATATTGAAGTTAATTCTGCTCCGATGGAAACAGCTAAATGCTTTTTTCTGGTGAGAAAACCGCAATGGTGATTATATTAACTTTCTTTGATGCTTCCATAGTACCAATAACGTTGTTTTTAGCGTTATGATGTACTGCTGGTACATAGATATTATTGATGATGTCTTTATGACTTAACCCGAAACAGGCAATTGTTTTACTGGAGAAAAAGAGAAAAAATGCGACAAAAATTTTTATTAGCGGGATTGATTGCTTCTTTAGTCATCAGCGCGGGGTGTGAAGCACTTAGCAATAATGCTAAAACTCTCGTTGTTTATTCCGGTAGAAACAAGAAGCTAGTTTCTCCATTAATCGAACAAGCCGAAAAAGACTTGAACTTAGATATTGAAGTGCGTTACGGCAAAACCTCGGAACTAGCGATCGCGCTTTTAGAGGAAGGCGAAAATAGTAAAGCGGACGTATTTTTAGGGCAAGATGCGGGGGCTTTGGGAGCTTTGGAAGTCAAGCAGCGAACTCAAGCGATTCCGCAAGAAGTACTTGAAGAAGTAGATTCGCGTTTCCGCTCTCCTACAGGTAATTGGATTGGAGTTTCCGGGCGGGCTCGGGTAGTTGATTATAATACGCAGTTAGTTAAGCAAGAAGAGTTGCCGAAAGACGTTTGGGAATTAACCCAACCAAAATGGCGCGGAAAAGTAGCTTGGGCACCCACAAATGGCTCGTTTCAGTCATTTGTGACGGGAATGCGAGTTATAGAAGGTGAAGAAAAGACATTGGAATGGCTCAAGGCGATGAAAGCCAACGATGTCAAAAAATACGGTAACAATGTTTCCATAGTTAAGGCTTTGGGAAGGGGTGAAGTTCATGTGGGATTGGTAAATCATTATTACCTACCTCGTTTCACCAAAGACGATCCTAATTTCCCCGTTGCCCATCACTTCACGAATGGGGATGCTGGTGCAATGATTAACGTTGCCGGATTGGCAATACTCAAATCAACAGATCAGGCAGAAGATGCTCAAAAGTTTATCAAGTATATGGTAAGCCCAGAAGCCCAAAAATACTTCGCTACCAAAACCAATGAGTATCCTTTGGCGACAGGAGTCGAAGCCGATAAATCTTTAGTACCTCTAGCCAAACTCAATCCTCCCAATATTGACTTATCCAAACTTGATAGCTTGGAAGAAACCCTCAAATTACTCGAAAAAGCAGGAGTGGTTTAACTAAGAGCGGGCATGGGGAATAGGGCATTGGGCATAGCTTACAGAGTGATGGGTTAATGTGATGATGATTTTTATTTTCTTCCTCCCTCACTCCCTCACTCCCTCACTCCTTCTTCCCCCTCTCCCCCATGCCCCATGCCCAATTCCCAATTCCCCACATACAAATAGGAGTATAAAAAAGTGTCAAAGGCGGCTCGTCCCCCGTTATTTCTGACTATCGCGGCAGTGGTGGTAGCAATCGCGATCGCTTTACCGTTGTTTTATCTGGTGATTCGTGCAACGTATGCTGGTGGTGAGGAGTTGTGGCAATTATTTACCCGCCAGCAAAATCTGATTATTTTATTCAATAGTATTGTTTTGATGGCGGTGGTAGCATTGCTATCTGCAGTAATTTCTGTTCCTTTGGCATTTTTAACTGTGCGAACGGATTTACCAAAACGACGTTTTTGGTTGATAGCAACCACATTACCTTTAGCCGTACCCAGTTATGTTGGCAGTTTTGCGTTGATTGGGGCTTTTGCACCTCGCGGCAGTTTTCTGCAAATTCTACTCGAACCTTTAGGTGTGGAAGAGTTACCTTCTATTTATGGTTGGTTTGGGGCAATTCTGGCATTAACTTTGTTTACTTATCCTTATATGCTATTAAGTCTGCGTTCGGCACTGCAAGGGTTAGACCCTTCTTTGGAAGAAGCAGCTCGCAGTATGGGTTACAACAGTAGAGATACTTTTATCAAAGTAGTTTTACCACAGCTTAACCCATCATTGATTGCCGGAGGATTATTAGTAGCTTTGTATGCTTTGCGAGATTTTGGTACCCCTTCCCTAATGCAGTTCGATGCTTTTACCCAAGCTATTTTTATTCAATATCAAGCCAGCTTTAACCGCGATGCAGCTGCGGCTTTATCTTTGGTATTGGTAACAATAGTAATGTTTATGTTGTGGCTGGAATATCGAATGCGTTCCCGTGCAGCATACTATACTCGCGGTACATCATCATTTCGTCCGGCAAAGCTAGTTAAATTAGGAGCGTGGAAATTACCAGCTCTGCTGTTTTGCGGATTAATTACTTTCTTGGGTGTGGTGCTGCCAGTAATCACCATTATATTTTGGTTAATTCAAGGATTTGTGACTGAATACGAATTTATTGATTTACTGCAACCAACGGTTAATTCAATTACAGCAGCAGGATTAGCAGCTATTGTTACGACTTTATTTGCTTTACCAATTGCCATACTATCAGTTAGATTTCCTTCTAAAATGATTGCTGTAATTGAACGTTCAACGTATATTTGTTTTGGCGTTCCGGGAATTGTTGTTGCTCTATCCTTGGTATTTTTTGGTGCTAATTATTTACCGATATTATACCAAACTTTACCCATGTTGATTTTTGCTTATTTGGTATTATTTCTACAGCAATCAATTGGAACTGTGCGTACTTCTTTACTGCAAGTCAATCCTCAAATAGAAGAAGCATCGCGTAGTTTAGGTAAATCATCTTGGCAAACTTTAAAACAAGTCACTTTACCTTTAGTTAGTCCGGGTATTTTCAGCGGTACTGTATTAGTCTTTCTCACAGCAATGAAAGAATTACCCGCTACTATGCTGCTTTCACCAACCGGCTTTGATACTCTTGCCGTCGAAATTTGGAAAGCTACAGAAAACGTTGATTTTGCGGATGCCGCAGCAGGTTCATTAATGATATTAATAGTATCTATGGCATCAACTTTTGTTGTTTTATCTCAAGATAAAAGTAATCAAAAAGTATAAAAATAAATAATCATTTTATAATTAAAAGTTGATTTGAATATTAGTTTTTCAGACAAAATAATTTAAATTATCATTTAATTGTAAGACAATAACGATTGTAATTAAATGCAAGCAATGAGACTTTGATGCCCATTTTCATGATTTATTGTTAAATTTGAATTGTATTGAAATATATCTATAATCATTCAATTGTGACTATAAAAATTAAAACACAACTGTATTATAACTGATTATTTTCTGTACTTAATTACCAATCACCAACTACCAATTACCAATTACCAACTACCAACTACCAATTACCAACTACCAATTACCAACTACCAATTACCAACTACCAATTACCAACTACCAATTACCAATTACCAAAAACCGAAAATGCAAAAAGAAATTATTAGTTTACGAAATATCACCAAATTTTTTACAGGAAGTGAAAACCCTGCGGTAAATAATGTCTCTTTCTCGTTAAAGCAAGGGGATATACTAGCTTTAGTGGGTCCTTCGGGTTGCGGTAAGACAACTTTATTGAGAATCATTGGTGGTTTTGAATCTCCGCAACAGGGAGAAGTACTAATTGGAGAAGAAAAAGTTTGTTGCCCTATAGCTTGGGTACCACCAGAAAAACGGGATATCGGAATAGTGTTTCAAGATTACGCACTTTTTCCCCATTTAACGGTAAAGGAAAACGTAGCCTTTGGATTAAAAAATCTAGATAAAAATCAAGTTGAAAAACGGGTTTCGGAAGTATTAAACTTGGTAGGACTGACGAATTTTGCAACTCGTTATCCTTACGAACTTTCTGGGGGACAACAACAACGAGTAGCTTTAGCTCGTGCTTTAGCACCAAAACCAAAATTAATGCTTTTGGACGAGCCACTGTCTAATCTTGATATTCAAGTTAGATTGCAGTTGCGAGAAGAAATTCGAGATATTCTCAAACTTGCTGGCACATCGGCAATTTTTATTACCCACGACCAAGAAGAAGCTTTAGCAATTGCAGACGTAGTAGGAGTTATGCGTCAGGGACACTTAGAACAAATAGGCACACCAGAAGAAATTTACAGCCATCCAGCATCCCGATTTGTGGCAGAATTTGTTACTCAAGCTAATTTTTTACCAGCCCGCCGTCAAGGTAATGATTGGGAAACGGAAATAGGTTGTTTTGAAATTCAAGGGAATCATGGCTGCAATACGGGAGAAATAATGATTCGCCAAGAAGATTTTATTATAGAACCAGATAATGAAGCCGAAGTCAAAATTACCAAACGGCGATTTTTAGGAAGAGAATACCGTTATTGTTTAGAAACTCCTTCCGGTAGAGAAATTCACGCTAGAACAATGGTTGATACAATAATACCCGAAGGAACATTTGTGAAAATATCAATCGCAGATGATGCGGTGAAAGTGTTTTTGGAGGAAGGGTAATTGGTAATTGGTAATGGGGGATGGAGAATTAGAAGGTAGGTTGGGTTGAGGAAAGAAACCCAACATTTTAGCGCGGCTATCGCAACTACGAACCTTTATCCAACCCAGTAGTCATCAATTCTTCAACAACGGATAATAAAGCTCTCCTTGATTCACAATCGCACCAGCGCGATCGCCTGCTTGTTTACCAATACCGATATAGTAATCAACTCTACCAGGACTTTTGATTGCACCTCCGGTATCTTGATCGAGAACGTAGCGACTTACCAAACGCTGTTCAATTTGACCTTGATTGATAAATGGGAATTTTGCGCGTATTATAGCTAATGCACCGGGAGGCATTAAGGATTTATCTGTAGCAATTGACCTTTCTGGGGTAACTGGAACATTGAGACTACCGATTGCAGCAGCATCTTTAGTATCTTTAAAAAATATAAAACGGGGATTTCTAGGTAAATATTTATCTTGGCTTTCGGGATTTTCTTCTAGGTAATTAAGAACTTTTTCTAGAGTAATTCCTTCTTGTTCTAATTTCCCATCTTTAATTAATTCTTTCCCCAAACTGACATATTCATGGTCGGTATTTCCTGCATAATTAATTGAAGTGGTAGTACCATCAGAAAATTCCAAAACCGCAGAGCCTTGAACTTGAGCGATAAAAGCATCTATGCGGGATTTTAACCAAAATAATTCCAAACCTTTAAGTTTACCTTTTTCTGCTTGTAAAGCATCTGCACCTTCCAATTCTAAACGAGTGGGATGGGGTTTACTCCAACTATTAAAATCATCCGGTAAGCGATAAACTGGGTAGCGATATTCTGCTGTTGGTTTGCGACTGGCTTGGTAAATTGGTTTGTAATAACCAGTAAATAAAATATTTCCTTGATTATCCGAACCGATAGATTTATAAAATACAAATTCTTCGTTAACAGCAGCCTGTAATTCTTCAGCATTTTGAGAATTAACAACTAATTCACGAAATCTTTTCAAGCTTTTTTCAACTCTTTCTCGGGTGATTTCGGGAACAATATATTTTTGATAAGCTTCTTTTGCTTGTGGTGTTTGCAGATAGCCTAAACTATAATCAATTGCTTTCAATAAATTTTGCTTATCTCCATTTTCTCCCCAGATTTGATTGTCAAGAAAATATTTATCATCTTGTGGTGACGTTTGTAATGATAAAGGTGCTTGAGTAGAAGTAGTTTGAGGTTCTGCGGTTGGCGTTTGATTATCTTGGCTGATTTGCTGTTGATTGTTACAAGCTATTAAAGGTAAGCAGCAAAGACAAGTTGCAAAAATTAGCTTTGTTAATTTATGAGAATAATGTAGTTTAGATTGCATTATCTGTGAATTTTGGGAATTTAATCTTTAATATAATTTAGATTAATTGATTATAAATAAGAATTTGTTCGTAGTTGCGCTGTCTTCGCTTCTTATTGTTGGCGCTGAAGCGCAACTACGAACAACTACATAATATTTTAATCAACCCCCAATCTGCGACATTGTTCTACCATAAGCAGCAACTGTTCCCCTATCCCTTTCTTTGAAATTTATTTCTTCTTTGAGAAACAATAAATCTCTAACTTGCTCTCTTAATTGATAAACATCAACTCCATTTCGCAAAGCATCTTTTAAATTAATTTGACCAGTTTCATTTAACAAACATGGACGCAACCAACCATCCGCAGATAAACGAATGCGGTTACATTTATCGCAAAAACATTCTGACATCTGCGAAATAAATCCTAAAGTACCTTTAGCACCAGGAATTTGAAAAACGTCTGCGGGACCATTTCCTTTAATTCTAGATTCAATTAAGCCGAATTTTTGCGAAATACCTTCGCGTAATTGCGCTGAAGGAACCCAGGCAGATTCATTAAATAATTTACTATTGCCAATTGGCATAAATTCAATAAAACGAACGTGCCAATTACGCTCAATTGTCAAAGCAGCTAAATCGAGAATCTCGGAATCATTGATACCTCGAATTACTACTACGTTTAACTTTAAAGGATTAAAACCCACTTCATATGCTGTTTGAATCCCTTGCCAAGTTTGTTGCCAGCGCGACTTTCCCCTATTACCAATCATTTTGTCAAAAATTTCTGGATTCAGCGAATCAAGACTAATATTAATCCGTCGCAAACCAGCATCGTAAAGGGGTTTTGCTAATTTGTCTAACAAAAAACCATTAGTTGTCATTGCCAAGTCATCGCATCCCGGCAGACAAGCAACTTCTCCCACAAAATCAACTATCCCCGGACGTATTAATGGCTCCCCTCCCGTAAGACGAAATTTAGTAAATCCTATGGGAATAAATACTTCTTTTAGTAGAGTTAATAATTCCTGATAGCTTAATAATTCCTGATGCAAAAGATAATCGAGTTTTTCACCTTCCGGAACGCAATAATTGCAGCGAAAGTTACAGCGGTCTATTAAACTTATACGTAGATAATCTACTTTATTCATATATATTTTTCAATTATTTATTTCTAAATTGCTTAAAGATTATAGCTAAAAGTATATAGTGTCAATTGAAAATCTAAAACTGTTTTCAAGAAAAACACCCGTGGCAATCAACCACTTATCTGTAAATATTTAAGTATTTGCAAGTAAGTAGGTACCAATACACCGGCATTATATAAAAAAATATAAACTAATCAATAACTTGAAGTATTCTTTGATTTAATCTTCAATATAAACTATGGAAACTATATTTTCAGACCCTCGTACCTTAATCGTTGTATTTCCCATTTTCCTCGGATGGGTATTGGTTTATTTATTACTCAAAGAAATGGATGAAAATATATAGGATGACAAAAACCTGCTAATTTTCAACAAGAATAGCAGGCTTTAATTTTTATAGTTTTAGTTGAAATAATCGAAAATAATTTCTAAACCTTCAAGCTTTTTAACTCAAAACCCTTGGAGGATTAACCATATCGTCGCTTTTAAAATCAAACCCCGCTTCAGTTAAACGGGCACGGCTGGCGTGCCATATATGTCCGCAAAGAAATAGGGTTGCTAAAACAAGATGAAAACTTACCAACCATCCGCGAGAAGATACTAAACCCGCAGAAGTTTCTATCATCTTTGCAGCACCATAAAATACTTCCGGATAAACGGTGTTGTTGAAAAAAGCAAAAGTTGCAGCCAGAAATCCCATATAGGCGATCGCACCCAAACTATAGGACAAATAAGCCTCTCCAGACCATACTAAAACTTTCTCTGCCCAAGCAAATGGTTTACTTTTGATATGCCAAATACCACCTCCAATACACATTAATCCAACCCAAATATGACCGCCAATTACGTCTTCTAAGTTATCTACAGCAGCCATACCTGTAGCACCATGAGCGGGAAACAAATAGCTAAGAATCTTCAAGGGGTTAAGCGTCGGATTACTAATTACTCGCACATCTC
The DNA here is from genome assembly GCF_000316665.1 of Rivularia sp. PCC 7116. GTDB lineage: Bacteria > Cyanobacteriota > Cyanobacteriia > Cyanobacteriales > Nostocaceae > Rivularia. Next base: position 6,097,047 of record NC_019678.1, read on the forward strand.
CACCCGCTCCGATATGAGGATCGAATATTCCACCCCACAACATCGCTTTTGCAACTAACAACCAAGCACCTATACCTAAAAGAACAAGGTGAATCCCTAAAATGGTAGTCATCTTATCCTTATCCTTCCAGTCATAGCCAAAAAAACCAGCAAAACTTGAGTCTTCTGGCAATACACTAGGTCCCCGTAATGAGTGAAATATACCACCCGCACCCAAAACTGCTGAGGAAATTAAGTGGATGACACCAATAATGTAAAAAGGCTGAATGTCGGTGACAGCACCCCCAGCACCAACGCCTAAACCTAGACTTGCTAAATGTGGAAGTAAAATCAAACCTTGTTCGTACATTGCTAAAGCCGGGTTGAAGTGCGATAGTTCAAATAATGTCATTGCACCAGCCCAAAACACTATCAAACCTGCATGGGCAACATGAGCGCCTAATAATTTACCGGATAAGTTTAACAAACGAGCATTACCGCGATACCAGTCAACATCAGTAAAGCTATATGTTTGACTAGATAAAGTTGTTGAAGTCATTAGATTTTAGATTGTCTTGTTTCTAGTAGTCGATTGCATTTTATTTGACTGGTTTCTTACACACCTACTTAAGGTTGCGAACCCCGAGCTAACAGCGAAAGTCCTATTCATCTGATATCTTGCACCATTGTCGTTAAGCCCTAATACCGCCTTGTAAGCCGGAGGCTTTCTAGCCCGCACGCAATACCTACGGTAGCGACCCTAGCTGCGTGAACGCAGAGAAATCAAAATCTGAGGCTCATATACAAAGTACGTTTTTACGCACTAACACCCTTGCCCAGTCTGATTTATCAGACTTTGTGTATTAGCCTGAGAATTTATGAATACGGCGGTTGTTGAAAATGGTGCAAGATGTGAGATTCATAGGACTAAAATAAAACTCGTCAAAATTAATCAGAGCTAGAAAACGGGATTACTCCCATTCCGCTCTAAGATTTCCGATTAAAATGCCTCCCTCATTCCCTCCCTTTCTCCCTCAATTATTTAGGAAATCTACCGGGAAGGAAGTAAATCTACAGCCCAAAAGCTGATTTAACTTGAGCAGTCCAAGCCTTAATCCTTTCATCGCTTAAATCTGATTGATTGTCATCGTCTAGAGCAAGTCCACAAAACTTCCCATCTCTCAAAGCTTTAGATTCGCTAAACTCATATCCATCCGTTGAGGTATAACCAACAGTTTTTCCACCTCTTTCAGAAATCTTTTCTTCTAATATCCCCATCGCATCTTGAAAATTTTCGTCATATCCAACTTGATCGCCAGTACCAAAATAAGCAACTGTTTTACCACTAAAATCAACCTCATCAAGCTCTTCAAAAAAGCCTTCCCAATCGCTCTGAAGTTCGCCAATATTCCAGGTAGGGCAGCCAATAATCAGACATTCATACTCATCAAATTCACTAGTTTCTGCATCTGCAATATCATGCATCGTTACACCCTCACCCAAAGCGTCCCGAATCATTTCCGCAGCAGATTCGGTTTTACCTGTTGTTGTACCGTAAAAAAGACCAATTTGTTTTGACATTTTAAAACTACTTACTCCACAAAAATTAACTAGCCAAAAACCAACTCTTGCGACTAACTTCTATTAAGTTTATAGATTTTTCAGGCAATCAAGCATGATGAACAAAACGAAGTCGTCATAATTCACCATGATTAATTACGCAACGCCCAATTCCTATACGCTAGATACAAAGACAAGTCTTTAATATTTCAGCTTAATGCACATTGCTCTCAATAATTTCTTTATAGCATATCAGGTATTTTGAGAATTATTTGCGATTGTAGTATGAAGTTTTGTAAATATATTGGTTATTTTACTAGTAGCCCAGCAAGTTAACAAAGGCGGGGTAATTTTTTTACTACTCGCTACTAGCGGCGATCGCTAGTTTTAGAAAGGCGGATACAACTTGCGCTTACCTTGTTGACAAGCATTACAATTAGCAGTTTTGACTTCAAAATCAATACAGCCAATAGCTTCTTCCGAACAAGCCTTAGAAGGATGAATCGTACATTTGAGGCGGTAGTCATTGGTAAAAAAATCGCAGCCAGAGCAAGGAATATCGTGAAGTTTCTTTAAGTGGTTTGTTCCTTTGTTTAGCATCAAGCAAAAACTGGTAATAGCTAAGATGACTATTGACCAAGCACAGAAAGCGCAAAGAAATGTAGGTAGCATGACTTATCTAATTAATCCTCAAAATAATTTTCCAAAAAAATGTCCGTAGAACAATATCAGCTACGGACATTAAATTGAGTCGGCTCTCAGAATCAGAACAATCAAAAATTATAGAAAATTAAGAGCTTATTTGGCGGGAACGCCAAGAATGCCATACATAGCCGCAAAAAGCTATGATTCCTAAGAAAAGCTGCACATTAGCCGTTCCCAAGCGGTCGTAACCGTAAAATTCACTGGGATAGACTATCTGGTTATAAGCCACAAATGGAATAGAAATAAAAGCCATTAAAGCTAAACCGAGCAAGCTGTATGAAAGAATTTCTTCACCATTTTGAATCGGGAATATTCGCCTTACCCAGGAAAATGGTGGTATGAAAACATGCCAAATACCACCTAAAATTAACATCAATCCGACCCAGATATGACCGCCGATAACATCTTCGAGATTGTCAACGCTTGCCATTCCCAAAAAATTCCAACTACCATCTTTTAAACCCACCAAGTAACCAAATATAATGCTTGGATCGAGAGTGGGATTGCTTATTAATCGGACGTTACCAAGATTAGCATCATAAATTCCACCAAAGAACATCGCTTTTAACACCAAAAGAAATGCACCTAAACCTAAAACAATCAAATGGTTGCCTAAAATAAAACCTAACTTTTTGGGATCGTTCCATTCATAGTGAAATTTCGCTACTATTCCGCCAGCGCTATATAAAACCTTGCTTCCGCGAAATACGTGAAACAACCCACCGGCACCTAAAACCGCTGAAGCTATTAAATGCACAATACCAATGACAAAATAAGGATAAGTATCTACAACTTGCCCATTAGCACCAATACCCCAACCTAAAGTTGCGAGATGAGGTAACAGAGTCATCACCTGCTCGTACATCGGTACATCAGGAGCAAAGCGCAATACCTCGATGATAGTAATACTTCCAGCCCAAAACATGATTAAACCTGCATGAGCGATATGTGCACCTAATAATTGTCCCGACAAATCTGTCAAACGAGCATTACCAACTAACCAAGGTGAGTCTGTACCTGATGCAAAAGTTTTATCGGTTGAAACAGCCACAATTATTATCCTTTTCCAAAATTTTTGATGACGGAAGTTTTATTTAGAGACGCTGCATAAAACAACGTCTCCATAATAATTACGATTCGCTACCAACAACTCCTACAGAATCTAATGCTTTACCAAACTGTTTGAAATCAACACCAATAGCTCGTAGCGCGTGCCATAAATGTCCTTGCAAGAAGAAGAAAGCAAGGAAGAAATGAGCGTTTGCTAACCATGCTCTAGCTGTATGAGCGCCGTATGGTAAATCTATAGTGTCAGCAAAATAGGGGCAAATGCCAAATTTTAGTTCTAGAGCGGGGCCATAAAATTCAACTGGATAAGCCAAGGTATTAACCGCACAATAGTAAGATGCAACAAATCCAGCCAAGGCTATTCCTCCCAAAGAATAAGAAAGAATTGCTTCACCAGAGAAGATTAAAGCTTTCTTCGCCCAAGGTAAAGGTTCTTGGATGATATGCCACACTCCGCCGCCAATCAACATTACACCGACATAAATATGTCCTCCCACCAAGTCTTCGAGATTATCGACACTAGCAAAATGAAATTGATAACCATAGATAACCAGAGGGTTAAGAGTTGGATTCGTGACGGTGCGGACAGTCTCAGATGCAGCATCATAGAGTCCGCCAAAGAACATTGCTTGAGCAGCTAACAACAATGCTCCGACTCCTAAAAACAATAGATGATGTCCCAAAATAATCCCTAATTGCTTGGCATCATCCCATTCAAAGTGGAACTTACGAGCTTGTCCCGTCGCATCTTTCAAATTCTTCGGAGCTTTGAAAGTATGGAATAAACCACCCGCAGCTAAAACAGCAGATGAAATTAGGTGTATAACTCCGATAGCGAAATAAGGGTATGTATCAACTACAATTCCACCATCTCCGACACCAAAACCTAAAGTTGCTAAATGAGGCAATAAAATCAACCCTTGCTCGCCCATTGCTATATCAGGGTTATATCGAGACAGTTCAAATAGAGTAAACGAACCAGCCCATAGAGTAATTAAAGCTGCTTGCGCTGCATGAGCGCCGACAAATAAACCGGATAAATTGGCAAAGCGTGCATTACCAGCCCACCAATCATATTTAACTTTAGGATTATCGTAAGTTTGCATTGTTTAACGTCATCTCCTTGTTGCTATATTTCTGCAAGAATTTGGCTTTAATTACTGCTCGACCTCTTTTGCTCAAAGCAGATGAATTAATTGCCGCAATCTTTAGTTTTTATTGAAGCCTGTATTTGTTGGAATAACTACGCACCAAAGCTTTTAGAGCATTAAAGTTTCTCAAACGCAACCGATTCGCGGACTTACCGCAAAAGACACCGCGCTTTTTTGTTTTGACTTAATGCTTAGTTTATTGATAAAGATTTTTATTAACAAGAGTATTTACAAAAATTAATAGTTGCAATTCAGATGGACTTGAGGGAATCATATCAAACCCGGTTACACCGGTTTGGGATAAAAAAACTGCTGAGAGGGTATTTATAAATCAAAAATGGGCGTTGCTGAATCCGAGTATTTATTGTACTGAAGAATTCAGGTACAGTGGCACGAAGACCCTTATCCCATAGAATGTAATTAAGCCTATGATAGTAACATAACCCAAGCGAAAACATGGGAAAAAGCTTGAAATTGTTCGAGAAAATCACTTGAAGAATTTATAGCTGAATCCTGCCAATACCCTTAACATAAAAATGGCGATCGCCATTTTTATCAACTATGTTCGATTGTTACAAAAACCGTTTTCATACTAGGGTAGTATCCAGTAAAATCCAATAAACAATCCCTACCTGCTCTAATAGATAGGTGATTGATTGTTAAATAGTTAAGTTACAAATTGACTGCCACGCACCTTTGCGTAGTGGTCAATTTTGATTTGGGATTAGATAACCCATATAGATACCAATACTAAGCTTAGCTACATCTAAGAACACAGGGCGAGTAGTTTCATCGAATACTGCAAAAGCCAGTAAGCCCAAAAGACTTACCATCACCACTGTTCCAAGAATTAACTCTTTGAAATTGGGTTGCGACATGAGCCTCCGTATATTTTTTAATATCTATACGATGACTAAGAATATAATATACCACATAGTAAGAAAAGATAAATGTAGCCAGTTTCTAATTAGTCATAGTCAAAAACTGCCTAAATTAATAACACAAATACCCACATGAACTAATACAAGAATAAACCACACAAGTTACTCACCAAAAAATATACAACCCAAGTAGAATGAATGGGTAAACTTGTCGTTGACATCCGTGTTCATACTAATCTAAATTATTTTTTACAAGTAGCAACAGTCATATGTTAAATAATTTAATGATTAATTTATTAACTATTGTAGAAGGTGAGTACCTTTAGGGGAGAAGTTAAAAGTTAAAAGTTAAAAACTCAGAATCACAAGTATCTCAAATCTTGCAGCAGTGACTCTACTAAGAGTTTATTGTCGGAATAAAATGATGCTAGTATTTATGTCTTCTGACGAATAGGAATTTTAATAGTGATAGTTGAACCAGTATTTGGAGTTGAAGCACATTCAATTATGCCACCATGCTGCTGTTGAATAATTTGATAGCATACTGACATACCCATTCCCGTACCCATACCTACAGGTTTTGTTGTAAAAAATGGGTCAAATATGCGTTTAATAATGTTTTTTGACATTCCAATGCCCGTGTCAGTAATAGTGATTTTTACCCAGCGATAATCAACGAGAAGCGTATTAATTTTTATTTGTTTTAGTTGAGATGATTTATTTTCTTCAAGTGCATCGATTGCATTCGTAAGGATATGCATAAAAGCTTGATTCAATTCGCCCGGATAACATTCTAACTTAGGCAATACTGCATAATCTTTAACTACTTGAATTTGAGACTTGGGCGATTTAACTAACCTATGCTGGAGAATAGTTAGAGTGCTTTCAATTCCTTCGTGTATATCAACTAATTTAATTTCGGCTTCATCTAAACGTGAAAAATTTCTTAATGATTCGACTATTGACTTAATTCTTTGGCTACCGATACGCATAGAATTCAGAGTTTTGTACAAATCCTCTTGAATAAATTCTAGCTCTATTTCTTCTGCTTTTTTAATAATACTTTCAGTAGGTTGAGAATATTCTGTTTGGTAAGTTTGTATAAGTTCCAAAATATCTCGAATATATTCATTAGCATGAATAATATTGCCATGAATAAAACTAACTGGGTTGTTAATTTCATGAGCAATACCAGCTACTAGCTGTCCCAAGCTCGACATTTTTTCACTTTGAATCAGTTGAGTTTGAGTTATCTGTAGTTGTTGCAAAGTTGCTTCAATTTTTTCTTTTTGTATTTTTGCTTGTTCTGCTGCAAGTTGAGTTTGGGCATATAATTGAATCTGGTTGATGGCAATAGCAATTTGATTGGCTACACTTTGAATAACTTCTAAATCGGAAATATTAAAAGTCGAGCGATTAAGGGTATCCTCAGTGTGATTTCCCACAAAGAGAATATGATTGAATTCATTTTGCACGCAAAACGGTACGGCGATAAAGTATTTTACTTCTATTTCTCGTTGGTAGTTAGGAGAAAGTTTATAATAATTTTTACTATTAATGAATAATCCTTGATTATTAGCGATTAAACGATAAAAACAAGGATTATCATTGCCAAAATCTTTATTTTCAGAGTAACCATATTTAGCAATAGGCATAAAATGGTTGTCTTTTTTTTTATATATAATAGTCTTATCAAATCCAACTTTATCAGCCAAATACTCGACAACAATTTCATAAATCTGTTGAATATCAGTAGCCGCGCTAATTTCTTCGTATAAAAATTGTAAAAATTTAAATGTTTTTTGCTGCTTTTTAACTTTTAATCGCTGCTCGGCTAAAGCTGATTCCAATCGAATATTATCCTGAGTTAAGGAATCAATCTCTTGCTGCATTTCTTCTATATCTGAAATATCTGAGAACATTTTATTATTCTAAGTAAAACTAAATTATATAAAATCACAAACTTATTCAATTCCTACCAATACACCTGTATAAGCATGACAAATATTTTGACCATTAAAAGGAGCTATTTCTGTAAAAGCGAAAAATCCCATAAAACCGCTATTTTTTCCGAAAATATTGAATAAAACATCTATATCTGTTTCTGTTTCTTCTCCAAATAAAAGCGAACCGCGTCCATCACAGTTAAAATAGAAGTAACTAGCATTTTCCGGCTCTTTCATAGAAGCAAGAAGATTGTCAACCATATATTGAGTTGTGCTTAACACTTGATTGATATTACGGCGAGTAAAGCGAAAAACCAATCCCTCCGGCATTTCTGAACTAACTTGAATAGTATTTTCTGTTTCGCTGTAGCTTACAATTGCTCGGATAAATGTGTCTTGAAAATATCCCTTATCTTTTGAATGTCCACCCAATCCCAAAATGTTTTGTACTCTTGATATATCAGTTAAATTTTTAAGTCCCAACAAGGATGTAACTACTTCTAAAGCTGGTTGTTCATCAATTTCATAAATAGTGTTTCCGCAGGCTCTAGTAATGCAACGATATTTTCCAAAAGCTTTTGAACCGTGGCTAATTCCTATAGAATAATCGAAATCTCCTGACATTAAAAAACCGCTGACTCCGTGTTTAGTAATGCTTTGATTGCAAAACTGTAGAGTATGGGGTACGAGATAATCGTTTGCTGCTCCACCGCCGACTATTTCTAGCTTATGTTGGTAATGATCTTCGATACTTTGAAAAAGACTAGTTGAATTTAATGTTTTGGCATCAGGGAATAAAAACAGAAGCTGTTTGGTTGATTCGCTTAATTTTAAATTGTTTAACTTGCTTGCAATTTCACGCCCAACTTTCTGAGAACTTTCCTCTAATTCATCAAAAATAAATGGATGAGAATTAATCACATTCGATTGCAAACCCATTAAAGCAATGGAATGACTGGATTCATCGTGTCCCAGATGAGTAATATTACCAAAACTAGTACAACCGCAAATCGGTACATCTGCGATTATTGATTTAATTCCTTTTAATATTAAAGATATATCGTGTCCAATGCTAGCGAACAATAAGAGAAAATCCGGCTTCTTGCCAATTTTCTCCACAACTTGTTTTGCTGCAACTTCCCCTGATGTAAAAGAATCATAGTTTCGACAATATGCTATGGCACGATTTAATTTCATAACCAGATTTAAATTTACTACAGCACAAAAGTGCCCTTAGAATTTATGATTCCCAAAAAAATGCCAAAATATATACTTAACAACTCAAATTTTGATAATTATCTAAGATAATTGGCTTCCAGCAGGGGCGGCTGTAGTAAATTAAAACGGGATAATTTCACCGATTTCAACTTCTTCCGGATATCTTTTCAATTTGTTGGGTAAATTCATCAGTTTCAGAACCCAATTGCTGCGCTAATTCTAAACCTTTTTGAAAAGCTGCAAGCGCCGATTGATTTTCTTGACGCTGTAAATAAATTTTACCTATTTGCTCGTAGGCATTCATCATACCGTAAAAATTAGCAGCTCGTTCTTCTGCTTGTAATAAAATCTGACTTGTTTGCAAAGCATCTTCTGTTTGACCTTCTGCAATATATAATGACACTAACCTCTGTAAAGCTTCAGCAGCACGGACATATTGTTGAAAATCCCAAGCCATAGTGTAAGCTTCTTGATAATTTTTAAAAGCTTCATCGACTAAATTAGAATTTTCTTTTGCCAAAACTTCGTAATCCGCACCTATAGCTAATTTTAATGCTGATAGCTTGGCAAAATCATTTCTTTGACGGTAAATCAACGATAGCTTTTTACGGGCATCTATTGCTTTTCTAGGCTGTTTTGTACGGTCATAAATGTAAGCTAAATCTTGTAAAGATTGCTCAACATCGTTATTATTAGAAACCAAAACTAATAATCGCTCGTAGGTAGTTGCTGCTGCTGGATAATCAAACCAATCAAGGTGAATTTTGGCAATAGTTTTCAGCGTTTCTACCTCCGCAGCAACATCCGAATTACCCCGCGCAATTATCAGAATTTGATTGTAAGCTTCCACTGCTAAGTTAGGCGATCGCACTTGCAGATAAGCCTCACCCAAAGCCTGCAATATCTGTACGCTAGGTGTCTGCTGTTGCTCAAGCTGTTTTTGAATGACTTGCAATCGCTGAGTAATATATCTTATTTGTTGGCGATTGTTGCGAGTGTAAGCAATCCCACCAACTCTTTTTAATGCTTCAATTTCTGCTAGCGTACCCAAATAACGACGCAAACGCAATTCCCGATTCCAAGTAGCAAATGCTCCTTCAGTATCCCCCGCTTGCAGTTTTGCAATTGCTTCTCGATTTAATTTATCCAAAGCAGCCTCTAAAGAACGCTTTTCTTCCAAACTTAACGGTTGCTGACTGGCACCTTGTGGAAGCAATGGATCGGGTACAGTAATCTCTAATGGAGAAGGTGGAAACTCTTTCGGTGGCAATGGTTTTTTTTCTTTTGCCAACGTCAACGGAGTCCATATCAAACAAATTGCAATAGTCGTAGTAATCGTAAAACTTAAACGTTGTATATTTAGCATTTTGCTAGAGTGGGAAACGGTAAATAAGCCATAAGCCATAACAATTATAAAAACTATTCGATATCAACTAATCCCATGACGAATATTCCCATTTCTTTTCTCCAGCACATTTTTACATATGTTAAATCTAACTTCTTGTACGATTCTCAACAAGCCCAGAGAAACCCGGTTCCTCATGGTAAAAGCATAATTATTTCGTTATGGAATCGAAAAGAAACCGGGTTTGTGAAATTAGTGCAAGATATCAGTTACATCCTACTCATAAAATGCAATATCAAATGTAGTGCAATGTAGTCTCTATCAAACAAACTTTGTTTAAATTCTTTGCGCGCATCCCAACGTGCAAGTACTTCAGTTTAATATACCTTTATCTAAAAAATTTTCATCCAAAATTTTTATTCTATATAATGTCGCACTCTACTGATATACCAACCTTGGCTCGCTGGATGGCTTCTGATTTTAGTAATCAAGAACAAGCCTTTGAAAACCCACCTTTTTTTGCCCATATTCGGGTATGTATGCGTCCTTTACCCATAGATTTGTTATCGGGAGTAAGCTTTTATGTAGAGCAAGCTTACGATTATATGCTTAATGACCCCTATCGGGTTGCAGTTAATAAATTAGTTGATGGTGGAAACCATATAATAATTGAAAATTACAGAGTTAAAGATGCACAAAAGTTTTATGGCGCATCTCGTGACTTAGAACGTCTCAAAGCATTAGAGCCAAACCATTTAGAAAAGCTATCTGGCTGTAACATGATTGTAGAATGGACTGGGAACAGCTTCAAAGGAATGGTAGAACCAGGTAAAAGCTGCATCGTATTTCGCAAAGGGCAAAACACTTATCTTGACAGCGAATTTGAAATCGACGCAGAAAAATTTATCAGCAGAGACAAAGGCAGAGATTTAGAAACTGACGAACATATTTGGGGTTCAGTGGCAGGTCCTTTTCATTTTGTCCGCTGGCACAGCTTTGCAGAGGAAGTAAAAGTTTAATAATTTTCACTCATAACTAGCCAAATCCATGCGCTGCTAATTCCACCTGATGAAAATAAGGAACTCTTTCAACCCAACTTTCCCAAGTACCATTAGGATAAAGTTTTATTAAGCGAAATCCTGGCGGCTTGCCATCTAAAGCAAATTTCTTGCTTCTTGGCTGAAACTGGACGCAAGTTGAAGGAGTTCCTAAATAATCCACACCTTGCCGTTGAACATAGAATTCTTGGTGTATATGTCCAAAAAACACCAATCGGACTTGCGGATATTTATCCAAAACCGCAAATAATTCTTGTGAGTTTTGCAAGCTACTATTGTCCAGCCAACGAGAATTGATCTTAAAAGGAGGATGGTGAAGCGCTATGGCTGTTGGCTTGTCTGCTGTCATGCTCAACTGTAAATCTAGCCATTCTAAAGTTTCTCCACGCAAATAACCATGCACTTCATTCTTTACTGAAGAGTCTAACAATACAAAATTCCATCCACCGCGCTCAAAACATTTACGACGAGAAACCAATCCCAAATTTAAAACTTCATTCATGATTGCCAAATCATCATGATTTCCTGGGAGCCAATAACTAGGAAGAAATAACGGACTCAGCAGATTTTGCAAATTGCTATAAGATTGTGGCGTACCATCACCCGACAAGTCTCCCGTCAGCAACAATAAATCAAGTTCCTCTCGTAGCTTTTTCAAACCCTCAATAACAGCATGGAAAGACTCTGTAGTAGGCATTCCCACGAATTGTTTCTGCTCCGAAGCAAATAGATGCATATCTGTTATCTGAGCAATAGTTATGGTCGAAACTTCTTTCATCTTTGGTGATACCAGTCTAATGCGAGTCTTAATATCTAATCCTCCTCTGTAGTTATAGCTTACTCATATGATTGTAAATAATACTTCCTCCGTAAAATATTCATACTGTAAATAATGCAATCTCATTTTGGTTACATATACGTTGGTTTTTACTCAAGCAATTAAGTAAAAACCGAAATACATTCCTAATATATTATACTATTTTGGTATTTTTATCTGTTTTTCATCTATCTTAAGGTATAAAAATATATATATAATATTTTTTAACACAGAAATTGGAAAAAGTATAAATACTGCCTTATGCAAAAGCAAAGGTATTATACGTAACGTCAAATACTAGCACAGATAAAACAGAATGCAAATCTGGGCGGACAGCAAAAATATAGTTGAGGTTTTAGGCATATAAAACAAGACTTTATGGACTTATTACGGGTAGGAACGACAATTCTAGACTTGTGTATCTTCCCAGACTGTTATGAGAAAACATAGTTTTAGAAAGAAATTATATAATTGCCTACAGTTAACGTCTTCCTTTAGTGCGGTTGAAAAAAATAATGTAGTGGGGGTAGATTTATATAAAAACTTTTGATAGAATTAAAAACGCAAATGCGGCGACATAGCCAAGTGGTAAGGCAGAGGTCTGCAAAACCTCCATCCCCCGGTTCAAATCCGGGTGTCGCCTTTGTTTATATTCCGTTGTTTCCCGCTTCTCAAGCGCCTTCTAGCCCCGAGGAGCGGATTCTTCGTTTGTTCCATTTTAGGTCAAATCCGGTAGAATCAACTCACGGTTTTAGGCACAAATTTAGTCCAAGTTTTAGCTACCATTTAAAATTTGAGAAAAGCTGCTCAGTTGAGTATTGCGTGTGTGTCCGCTTGAAATTGGGTGACATCTATAAAAAACAGTCCCTTAAAAACTTTGGGGTAAATTTTTATGGATATTAGTAATCGTCTTGCTCAAGCAAATGGTAGATTGCGAGCTTCCAAAATTGGCATAACTATCGACCAGCGTGGAAATACTTTATGGCTAAGAGGCACATTCCCGCCGAAATTAAATTCACGTAAAACAAAGCCCCACCAACAAAGAATATCTCTGAAGACACAGGAACAACCTTTAGGAGTTAAAGCTACAATCGCAGGATTGCAGTATGCCGAGCAGCAAGCCAGAGCGATTCGAGTACAACTCGATAAAGGTCAGTTTGACTGGGCAGAGTGGCAATTAAGCCAAGCACCAAAACCGGAAACCGTTTCGGATTGGGTAGAAAAATTTGAAGCCGAATATTGGAGAAGAAGAAAGCGCAACCAGCAAACCGAAACAACCTGGAAGAAAGATTATCAAGTCGTTTTTCCAAAATTCGCAGAATTCGCCGACGATAGAGAATTATCTATTGATTTAATGATTGAATTCGCCAGCCTTAGCGAACCCGATACGCGGAGTCGTAAAAGAGTTTGTGACATTTTAGGTAGACTTGGTAAATTCGCAAAGCTCGGAAATTTAGAAGCAATCAAAGAATTAACTGGTAATTACTCTCCTGGAACAGTATCGCCAAGAAGTCTACCTACTGACAAGCAGATAGCTCAACAAAGAGATAAAATTACTAGCCCTGGTTGGCAGTGGATATATGGGATTTGTGCTGCATATGGTTTGCGTCCCCACGAAGCATTTCATGTTGATATGCTAGATTTCCCCACCGCTAGAGTTAGCGATGAAACAAAAACGGGAGAGCGATTTATTTATCCGCTTTATCCAGAATGGGCAGAAAGTTGGAACCTTAGAGAAATCGTTTTACCGAATTTAAAATCAATTGAAGATTCTTCCAATGCCAAACTAGGAACTAAAGTGTCTGGTTTTTTCTACGATTTTAAAATTCCGTTTCCTCCATACAACTTACGTCATTGTTATGCACGTAGATGTTTCGAGTTTGGTTTTACTCCCGATTTTGGAGCAAAGTTAATGGGACATTCAGTTACAACCCATTGCAAGACATATCGAGCTTGGATTGATGAAGCCACATACTTAAAAGTGTATGAAACATTAGTTAATAAAACAGGTAGACCACCTGTTCCTTAACTCAAAATTATCCGGAGGGGTTAATTAATAATAATCTCTCCGGAAAAATAAGGACGAAAAGCTTCATTGTAAAATTTAGAAAATGTAAAATAAAAGTACAATTGGTTAAGGAACTATAGCTGATGACATTAACTATCGGGTCAACTTCAGTACCCACCTTAGAAGAATTTTTACAACTGCCAGAGACAAAACCCGCAAGTGAATATATTGATGGGAAAATCTACCAAAAGCCTATGCCACAAGGAAAACACAGCCGATTACAAACTTGTTTATCTACTGCCATTAACCAAGTGGGAGAACCGAAAAAATTAGCACTAGCGTTGACAGAATTACGCTGTACTTTCGCAGGTAAATCTATAGTTCCAGATATTGCAGTGTTTGAATGGGAAAATATTCCCTTAGATGAAAATGGTCAGATTGCTAATAAATTTGAAATTCATCCCGATTGGATAATTGAAATTCTTTCACCAGAACAATCTGCAAGCAAAGTAATTCGTAAAATTACATTTTGCATAAAAAATGGTACAAAGTTAGGGTATTTTATTGATGCAGATGATAAATCAATTACAGTTTTTCAGCCCAATCAATTACCAGAAGTAAAAGAAAGTCTTGATATTTTACCCATGTTAGATGTTTTACAAGATTGGCAACTTACGGTTGAAGATGTATTTAATTGGTTAAGTTTTTCTAAATAAAAATCATTTAATCTTCCAATTGCAAAATTTGCCTAAAAAATAAAATCTATTCTTAATCAATTGCTTATAATAAATGCAGAATACCCGGCTGTGTACTATACGTGGGTAATGTCATGCTTTCAGACAACCTTAAACTCATAGAGCTACCAAGTACTGACGAATTAGCTTGCTCGGACGATATACCTGTGGATAACGAAGACCAGAATTTTCTGCCCAATATTCTATTATTCTTACTTAACTCAATTTGGGCAAGCCGTACTGATTGGTTTTTCGGCGTAGATATGGCAATTTACCATACAACAGGTGCTAACCCGAGAGTACCTGTTGTCCCAGATGGATTTCTGAGTTTGGGAGTAGAACGCAAAAAAGGTGGAAAATCTCGCAGGAGCTATGCAGTTTGGGAAGAAAATGACATAGTACCAATACTGACCTTAGAAATTGTATCGTACACTCCAGGTAATGAATACGACGATAAATTAGAAATTTATCGAAAACTTGGCGTACTTTACTACATAATTTACAACCCTGAATATTGGCAGCGCGACCAACATCAACCGCTGTCCGTTTATAAATTGGTGGATGGTAATTACGAGTTACAAATTAAAGAACCATTATGGCTACCAGAAATTGGTTTAGGAATTGGAAGACATCAAGGTGAAATTGGTGGAATTGAACAGGAATTTTTATCTTGGTATGACGAAAGTAGAAATCGTTATTTGATGCCAGAAGAAATTGCTATCCAACAAAAGCTTAAGGCACAAGCGGAAGAAGAAAGAGCAGAACGGTTAGCACAATATTTACGCTCAAAAGGTGTTGACCCTGATAATTTACCAGGCAATTAGTGATGCTCTAAAAATGAAATCGCAGCACCAAAGTTTTTTACTTTGGTGTTTTTTATTGTCAGCAATAAACTACCGAACAATTGCGATAACTTGGCATTAAAACTTTAACTCAAGTTAACTAGGAGGGATAATTAATCCCTCCAAGAAAATCTAACGGAAAGCTGCTGGAGTTGTAAATCCGTTCAACACAGCAGTAACATTGATTCTTATAAGACGATTCATTGAATCATTGCGTCTTGCATCCACCCAATGTAAACCTTCTTTCCATTGTCCAGAACTAATTCGGCGAAGAATGGAAGTACGGCTAAAACCTTTTCCCAACCTTTGTGATGCTTCTTGAATTGTTAACAGCTCCGCATCAGGCGGTAACTTATACATTGTTCGTTTAGCCAAGCTACTAACCTCCAAATTTTTATTGTTTTTCAGCCAAAGCATGAATTACTTGTTTGCAATAGTTTTTCTTCCATCCTTTTCGGACTTACCATAATTAAAACTATTGCGATTGGAAACAATTTAAAGTTTGAACATGTCTCAAAGTTCATAACATTCGAGACAATCAGCAAAAAAGCAGTTAAAGACAGCGATTTATAAACAAACCTTTTTTCTGATTGCAAGCCCCCACTATGCAAGTGCAGAAAAATTGTTGTTTACCATACAATATCGCGCCGAATCTATCGATTAAACCTGTTTTGGCTCAAAAAGAAGCTCTTTGAACTATTAATACACAAATTTTTGTATTTTGACAATTTTTTGGATAAACGAATATTTAATAGCAAATATCAAGCTGTATAATAACCTGTAATTAAAAGATTTCTGAATACGTAAATAAATAAAAATTAGCATTACTGTAAATCTAATCAGGATAAGACTTACAAAAATCATCGTAAGTAGTTAAGTAAAAAACTATAGTATTAATGAAACATAGAGATAACCGAATACTTAGATTCAGCTATATTTCAAAAAAAATTGATTAATTCTGTTAAATTTGACCATTTTATAAACATTTCAGGCATTGCAAAAAAAATACTTAATAAGAAGTAGTTGCAAAGTAGAGATATATTGTTTTACTTAAGATGTTCTTTTTTCTACGTCCCTAATTTTGTAAGCCAGTTTACATTATTCTTTGATTGTTTATGAATTATTAATTTCATAAAATGAATTTTAAAACTAGTTATGTAATTACATAGGATGTTCAACTAAATATTGGTATAAAAACTTTTTTATTAAGCACAAAAAATAATTTTTAAAACTACAAATAGCAAAACAAATATCACTTTCGATAGATTTGTTTTCCTGGTAATTTAGTCATCATTTTTTATTAAGTGTTTTCGGCTACAGCAAAACCGTCAGAAAATTTGTTGATGGATTTTAATACCCGCGTAATTTTACAACGTGCGGATATTTACCAATCGATAATTGATTCCCTATTCACTCGCACTTAGAGTTTAAAGTTATGACTAAAAAATTTCGCGCATTTGCGGTTCGTATTCTAATAACACAGCATGGCTTACGCTTAGTGCAAAGATTGTGTAAGCTAAAAATGCGTTTAGTTGCTTCGTTCACAAATAACATTAGCTACTTGCCGTAAGGGCTAAATTCGGAAGGGAATAAGACATTAATCGATTCAACTTTCGTTCTTTCAACGGATGCCTTCTTAAGTTTGTGTTGCTCAGATACTAAGATTCTTAGAGCCATCAAGGAAGTAAAGAAGTTAGGAAGCAATTTTTGCCTTATCTACAACGCTTGCCCATCTATCTGCCAGTCCTCTAAGGATTTCTTCAATGTCGTTATCGCTCGCAGATAGTATTTTGACGCGCCAATCCATTTCTTCTGTACGAATCTTCAACCAAAAACTATCCTGAAATTCTTTTGGCATACAACCAAGCAAGCTGAAAAATTCTCCTGCTTCTAAATCAAGTTTTCCCGTGCGAAATCGACTGAGACGACTTTGATGAATTCCAGTCCAACCACTCACCTGTTTGGCTGAATAATCAAAAGCCAACAATAACTGATTAAAAATTTCTCTGTGCTGGCTCATCGCAACATTTCTTTACTTGTTGATTGCTGAATTAGCAATATTATATTTTTGTGATTGCTATTTCAGCAATGCTTACTTTTCAAGGAAGACGACTCACGCATAAGTGAGGCGGCTTTGAGTACCCATATCATAGCACCAACAACCGAGCGTGAGGTGGTGATTTTGAAGCGTCCAATTAATAGACCAATAATCGGCTTGAATGTTTCTTATTTTTAAATTATGACCCACAGAAATTGCTGCGTAAACGATAACTCTATCGAAAATAAACATAAAACACCTCTTTTTTATCGACTAACTCACGATGAATGGGTTGAAACTGTGAAAAACTTGACTGGAGCCGAAATTAAGGTGCTGTACTACTTGCGCTCGCTCGACCCTTTTGGCGATCGCCATCTAGAATACAGCATTACAGAAATGGCTAAAGAACTAAATATCTCCAAAGGAGCAGCATCAAAAGCAGTTAAGAAATTAGACCACGTTGGTTTGATTGAGGCACAAATATCGAAGGTCAGAATTAAAATAACCACTGACCAATACAAAGATACTGAGTTTCCTATAGGAAACAATGTTTCATATAGTGAACCACGGTTTCCTATAGGAAATCCGAGTTTCGTAGAGGAAACTGAGGTTTCTTATAGGAAACCACAATTTCCTATAGGAAACGAACAGCAGCTAGAACCTTTACCAGATGGTGATTTGAGAACTCTTCAGACTATTAAGACTTATTCAGACTTTATTAAGACTCTCTCAGACTACGACCGAGCGAGTTTTTTGAATTTTTGTCAAGAAAAAACGAAAAGTCTTAGCCAGGAGGTGATTGACCTAGAAGCGTGGTTGGCAAGCAAGACTAAAGCTGGAGAAAATCGTTGGGAAGTTCAGTACCGTTTCTATAAAGCTTCTCGAAGTTCCAGACATCAAGAAGAACTTTCTCGAATACAAGCAAGAGAGCAAGTAGAAAAATGGAAACACGAATTAGAAGAACAAACCGTTGCAGCGACTGTTGCTTGTAAAGAGTCGTTGTTGAAAGAGAACGATTGCCACCAAAAAAATGGCTCTTCCTGAAATCGTGAAAATTGAACCATAATTCCCAAAAGGATAAATACATGATTCATCAGATGCCCCCTGCAAATATAGAAGTTGAAGAAGCGGTACTCGGCGGAATACTTCTAGATCCCCAAGCCATTGTTAGAGTACGCTCTAACTTAATTCCAGAAGCTTTTTATATCAAAGGTCATTCCGATATTTATAGTGCTGCACTGCAACTTGATAATCAAGGTAAACCAACAGATTTACTAACTATTATCAGTTGGCTTAACGACCACGATTTACTTAAAAACATAGGTGGTAGGAATAAATTAGCAACACTTGTAGACCGCACTGTATCAGCCGTAAATATTGATTTTCTTGCCGATTTAATTATGGAAAAGTACAGAAGGAGGCAATTGATAAGAGCGGGTAACGAAATCGTTCAACTCGGCTACCAGACAGAAATTGAACTACCACAGATATTAAATAGCTCCGAACAGAAAATCTTTCAAATTTCCAATCAAATAACTTGCTCAAATACCGAACACAACAGCACAATAGCCTTTGCTGCTTACAAAGAAATAGAAAATGTCAATCCTATTTATTCCACAGGATTTGAGCAATTGGATAAGTTGATAGTGGGATTTGAACCTGGTACTTTAACTTTGGTTGCAGGCAGACCATCAATGGGTAAAAGCGCTATCTCTTTAAATCTCGCATTAAGGATGATATTAGATCATTCTCTCCCAGTGATAGTTTTTTCATTGGAAATGACTAAAGAGCAGTTGGAATATCGTTTGTGGAGTTTAATCAGCATTGCTTCCGATTATAAAAATTGTGACCTTGTTCCGATACCGAGCGACCGCATCCGCAGACACCGAGCTTTGAGTGAAACCTTGGCTGATTGGGAATTAAGCAATATAAATAAAATTGTCAATATTGCATCAACTTTACCGCTCTACATTAGTGACAGTAGGGGGATTAAAGTTTCAGATATTGCTCACGAATGTCGTCAAATCAAGACCAAGAAAGGAAAAATAGGGTTAGTTGTAATTGATTACCTACAGATGATGGCTGAAGATTCTAGTGCCAATCGCAGTTATGAATTGGGAGGAGTAGTAAGGGAAATTTATAAAATGGCAGGCGATTTAGATGTTCCCATATTGGCACTTTCCCAAATTAATCGGGCTGTCGAAAGTAGACCAGTTAAACGTCCAACAATGAGTGACCTCAGCCAATCGGGGATTTTAGAGATGGTTGCCGATAACATTATCCTCGCATATAGGGACGAGTACTATAACCCGAATACTTCAGACCAAAAAATTTTAGAACTGATTGTGGCTAAAGCAAGACATGGAGAAACTGGAACAGCCACTGTTCTATTTGACAAATCTTATGGAGCTATTGCGTCTTTAATGGAATGAAATTTACGACAACAATCTTCACTTAAAAAAAATAGAACTCGTGAGCGGGATAATTATGAGTATAAATTCAGCTTCAATAATTTGTGACGAACAACAGAATCTACAAGCAAAGACTGTTGAAGAAAACGAAGAAAGAGTTACACCATCAATATCACCCTCATTCAACGTAGAACTTCAAATTGACTCTGAATTTAAAAATCTGATTCCTCCACTTTCTGTTGAAGAGAAAACACAATTGGAAGTAAATTTAAAAGAATTTGGCTGTATTGACCCTTTGGTAGTGTGGAAAGGAAAGTCTATTATCTTAGATGGTCATAACCGCTATGAAATTTGTACTAAAAATCAAATTTCATACAAAATTGTAGAAATTGACATGCCATCTAGAGATGATGCTATTTGCTGGATTGTTAATAATCAATTAGGACGACGCAATACTACACCAGAAGTTGCTAGTTACCTCAGAGGCAAGCGCTATCTGCATTTGAAGGGTAATCGTGAGAATAATTTAAAACAGAATTCCCCGAAGTGCAAGTTTTGCACTTCGGAAGAAGAATTAGAAGATGCTATCTCGATGGACAAAGCTAAATCTTTAGCTGCTGAATATAAAGTTAGTCCCAGAACAATCAAGAACGATGCGAAATTAAGCCAAGCACTAGACACTTTAGCTGATGCTTTGGGAGAAAAAGTTAAGCACTCAATTTTATCTCGTAGCCCAAAGATGACGAAAGAAGATATTTTATCCCTAGCTCAGGTAGCCCATACTCAAGGAAGTACTTTTGCTCAACAGATATTTGAGAATAAACGAGGAAACACAAGTATTGTTCAACAAATTAAGGATAAGCAGCGCGTTCCTAACCCCAGAATTGTAGGTGAAATCTGCCAAATTATTTCTAAGGGCGACCCAGATTTAAAGCAATATTCTCGATGTTGGTGCATAATTAATGCGGTGAACCTTCACAGTTGTGCTATTAAAACATGGAAAATGGACTTCCCCACAGTTAAACCTGAAAACTTAGAACCAACATATACTGTATCTGAAGAAATCGCTGCTCAAAATTGTCAACGCATTCAGCGATTAGCAGATATAGTTTGTAAGGACGGAGAAACTACCCATATAGCCGTACTTGAAGCGCTTTCAAGAATGCATGACCCCGCTAGTCTTACATCTAAACAGGAACGAATACTGTCTTTTTTGGAAACTGAATACGATTTATAAAATTGCGCCTGTAACTATTTGAAATTACAGAAAATATTGACTATTTTACTTTTAGCCCAAGCATGATAAGCTAAGGGCTATTTTTAATAAAAAAAATTATTAATGTTTCGCAGTTTAAGTAAACATTAATAGTTGTAATGAACAGCATAGTAAATATAATTTGTAATATTTAAGTAGAGTACTTAGATTGTTAGTAGCGATTTTAAAATTAAATCTATGTATTTTTACATTAATATTGAAATTACAATTAATATTTTGATACTTAAAATTTCAATAACAGCGTATTAATACACAATAAAATATTATATAAATGTAATATTTATAGTCATATTAAATAATATTCAATCGTAGAAAAATATGATTTTTATTTACCTCGATTGGATGATTAATTTTGAAGTTGAAACAAGTTATCAAAGAGAGAGAAAACGATTGGATTTGAATGTTAATGTCTTTAAGAACATCCCGTGATTCGATATCCCCAAGACTCTACGCCCCCTTTTATTCAATATCTAATTTTTCTTTATGGATTACTGCACTTGCAATCACAGTATTCAATGCAATTGTCAATCCAAATCTAGCAAGCTTTACAACAGTTATCTTGGGTATTTTTGCAACAGTTGCAATAGCTTGGAGACATAAATTTAATAGTCTGTTTACTTTTTTAGAAAAGCTTTCTGGGTACTATCGATTATCCACACCTATATTTATAATGTGTGGTACTTTTTTTCTGCTAAACGCACTATCAACACCAGCACAAGCACAGTTTTTTCAAAACGCAGAAACCTGGATGACTGGACAATTTACAGGTGCGGGAGAAGCTATTCCATTAGTATTTAACGTGTTGCGAGGTTTGTTTTTAATTTACTTAGGAATCTCTTTAGTAAAGGTAATTCAGGCCTCCAGGCAGGACGAAGATTGGCAAAATTTAGCCCGTACACCAATGATTATTTTAATTGCGGTGACAGTGGGCGATATTTTGGCGAATTTGATTATTGGTGGTGGAGGTGGTGCAGCACCAGGAGGATAAATTTAATTCGTAATTCGTAATATCACCCTCCGGGTGACGCAAGCTACGTAATTCGTAATTAACCAGCACAATTAAAAAATATGGAATCAGAAAAATCAAAGTATCGTAAGGTTAATGCGACTTTAGGTAAACAACCATCAATAGGACCTTTCCCCGCTGACCAGTTAGTTCCTTGGGCTATTATTTGTGGAAGTTCCTATTACCTTGTTCACGGTTTATTGCGATTGAATTGGGTTTGGACAATTTCAATTGCAGCTTGGGGAATTTCTACTTGGTGGGTAATGACAGCTAATGGTGCTTGGAGAATTTTATCGAAATTTGTTTCAACTCCTAACTGGACTAGGGTTGGTACACGCTATGAGCAGCTTGTAAACACAAAAACTGAAAAAGTTGATTCAAAG
The DNA here is from genome assembly GCF_000316665.1 of Rivularia sp. PCC 7116. GTDB lineage: Bacteria > Cyanobacteriota > Cyanobacteriia > Cyanobacteriales > Nostocaceae > Rivularia. Next base: position 6,119,473 of record NC_019678.1, read on the forward strand.
AGAACACATAAAAAATGAGCGTTCAATCAAAGATTGGTAAAAAATTAGTTGATAATGGTGCGGACAAAATTCGTTTAACACCATTAGAAGATGCTTTATCCTTAGTATCAATGCTACAGATAAATCTTCAAGGACGCTCTGTTGGTGCCTATGTTCTGAGGAAGGGTACTAACAATTTTATGATTCACTTCAGTTTCGAGTGCGCGGGTATTCATTCAACATTAAGGACAGAGCAAATCTCACCAGTATTCAACGCTATCGAATCAGGGTTGAAAGATTTACCACCAGGGGAACGTCTAACAATTCATTTAAGTTCTTTTACCGACGATAAATATAGACAGCAACAATTACAAAACCTAAGTCAAAACGCTCCCAGTCTAGAATTACAATACCTCTTAATGGGCGAACGCTCTCGCGTCCAACAATTAACACAAAAGGGCATCCGTAAACCCAAAACCCTGCGTTTGTATTGCACCTACACAATCGAACAAGATACCAATGGTGCAACCGATGCAATAGAAAAAGGACTTTCCAAATTAGAACGTTTATGGAAATCATTCACCGGCGAAATTAACGAGTTACAATTTGTTCGTATTGAGCGATTACTGTATTCTTCTTTTACCGATGGTTTCCAACTTTGGGAACAGTTGCTTTCTAATAAAATGGGTTTGAATATTCGTACCTTGGGTGCAGAAGAACTTTGGAAAATTCTATGGCAGCGCTTTAACGACACTCCACCACGACCAATTCCCCAACTTTTAGTTCTTGACGAAGACGGATTACATGAAGAAATTTATTCAGATATTGCCCCCAAATCTCTTCTGATGGAATCCGATTCTTCTGTCCCCATAGCAGATAAACGTTGGGTACATCTAAAAGATAAGTATATAGGAGCGCTTACCTTTGTAGAAAAACCCGGTGGCTGGACTGATAAAGAAAGGCAAATGCAGTATCTATGGGAGGTGTTATCAAAAGAAAGAATTTACGATACAGAAATCTATTGTCAATTGATGCGTGCGAATGAAACACTTGTAAAAACCAATATGCAGCGTCTGACAAAACAATCGAATACAAGTGCTGCTATCGCTCAACAGAAAAATTCGGTAGACGTAAAATCTTTACTCAACATCAAAAAATCAATCGACGCGCAGTCAGAACTATATGAAGGAGCAGTTCCTATTCATACTGCGGTAGTATTTTTGGTTTACCGGGATACCCGCGAACAACTAGATGAAGCTTGTCGTTACTTACAATCAAGCTTTCTTCGTCCTGCATGGGTGGTGAGAGAAACTGAATATCCCTGGCGGATTTGGCTACAAACTTTGCCTATCACCTGGGAACGGTTGATGACAGTTCCCTTTAATCGAAGACTGGTTTACTTGAGTGGGGAAGTACCGGGACTTTTACCTTTAGTCAGAACAAGGAAAGGTGATGGTGATGGTTTTGAATTAATTGCTTCTGCTGGGGGAACACCAGTATTTCTGAATCTATACACTCAACATAAAAACTTGGGATTATTTGCGACTACTCGTGCCGGAAAGAGCGTACTGGCATCGGGTATTATCACTCAAGCTTTAGCTCATGGAATGCCCGTAGTAGCAATGGACTATCCGAAACCTGATGGAACGAGTACCTTTACTGACTACACCAAATTTATGGGTGACGACGGTGCTTACTTCGACATAGGTAAAGAATCCAGTAATTTATTTGAATTACCCAACTTACGTTCCCTTCCACCCAAGTTACAGCAAGAGAGGTTTTCCGATTACAAAGATTTCCTTGCAACTGCTTTACTAACAATGATTGTGGGTAGTCGTCGGGGTTCTAGTAGTGCAGAGTCGCAAACATTAACCGATACGGTGCGTTCTATCCTAGCGTTAGCATTGAAAGCTTTTTTTGAAGATGATTTGATACGTGATAGATATGCTGCTGCATACGTTAATGGCTTTGGCTCTCCTGAATGGTCTACAATGCCTACCCTACATGACTTTTTAAGTTATTGCTCTCATGAGCGGCTGCGATTAGATTCGATGAGTGGTGACACCAAAGCTGCATTAGAGACGATTTTACTACGTTTGCGGTTTTGGCTTTCATCAAGAGTCGGACAATCCTTAGCTCAACCTTCTACCTTTCGTAGCGATGCGCGATTGCTAATTTTTGCATTGCGTAATTTATCAAACGATGACGATGCTGCAATTTTAAGCTTGAGTGCTTACAGCGCTGCATTACGGCGAGCATTATCAGAAAAAGCAAGCGTATTTTTCATTGATGAAAGTCCCATCTTGTTTGAATATGACTCAATTGCGGCACTGGTTGGAAGACTATGTGCCAACGGAGCAAAAGCAGGAATAAGAGTAATATTATCAGCCCAAGACCCGGAAAGTATTGCTCAATCTCCATCGGGAGCTAAGATATTTCAGAATTTAACTACTCGTTTAATTGGACGTATTCAACCCAATGCTGTTGATAGTTTCACTTCAATTTTGAAGTATCCGCAATCGATAATTGCTTGTAATGCAACAGAAAGTTTTTTTCCTAAGAAGGAAGGATTTTATTCTCAATGGTTATTAGATGATAACGGCATTTTTACAGGCACTCGTTATTATCCACCATTTAATTTACTAGCAATAGTAGCTAATAATCCCATAGAGCAGGAGTACAGAACTGCTGCGATGTCGAAATATCCAGATAAATTTGTAGCTGTCACAGAATTTTCCAAACAATTGTTAACAGCCCTATAAATCTACAAAGGTTAATTATGAAAAAAAGAAAACTAGTATTTTTTGGATTAGGAGGAGCAATTGTTATTTCTATTTTAGGAGTAAGTCATGCTCAAGCTTCATCGATACCATTTATTTTCAATACTATTAACCAACTAAAACAGGAGTTGCAATCAATAGACAACTATGTTGAGTCCGTACTCGAAAGTAAACTTGAACCTTTAGCTTCATCTTTAGGAAAAGATATAGAAGTTGCTATTAATGAAACACTTGGTGTATTGGGTTTACCGGACGCTATAGAAGCTCGCACAGAAGTTGAAAAAATAGCTGCAAGCTCAGATAATGCCATTAATACAGTTGAGCAAGTGACAAATGAAGTTGACCGCCAGATTACTCGTGCTGTTGTAGATAGTACTTTAAGTAAAAATGGTCAAAATTTGACCAGCGAAGAAGTTAAAAAAACCCAAAATTCTATTGAACGAGTTCAAGTTTACTCAGCCGCAGCGCAAGACGAGGTAGTAACACAAAATGTGATGAAGCGAATCGCTCAACAGAATACATCAACCGCAGCGATTTTAGGAGCAATGCGTGCGGATGGCTTGAAATCAAAACAATCTCAAGATTTAGCTAATCTTAATTTGACCAATATTTCAAGGTCTTTAGATGGTCAAAATCAAATGCGTAATAAGGAGATAGTTGGTCAAGGTTTTAGCAATCTAAGAACTGCTGCACAAGCAAAGCTGTTTTAAGAACGTTGTTATAGTATGTCATTCTTACTATTACGGTGGGGACTAATTCTCGTCCAAGTCAATAATCCAAATTCCGGTCAAGCAGCTTCCACAATTACAGAAGATGGAATTGCAGCGAGTGAAGCTGTTGCTCAGTCGATGGACAAGCTTTGGAATGATGTACTTGGTGGAGGATTATATAGTGCGATCGCCAATCTCGGAGTTTTCTTTGCTGTCGGAACTTTGTTGATTTTTATGGTGCAGTGGACGAGAGAAATGGTAGATGGTGACAACAGCAAAGCTTTCTCAGAAATAATCTGGCCAATAGTAGTAATAGTTTTACTTACTAATAACGCCAAACTTTTATCCGAAGCAACTCTTGGACTTAGAGCTATCATCAATCAAACAAATCAAACATTACTCTCGACTACATCTGCTTCCATTCAGTTGCAAGAAGCCTATCAAAGAGTCATGCTCAAAAATGGTAAATCAGAAGCAATAAGAACATTAATTACTCAATGTAACGCCATCGCTGACCCGACTCAACAAACGGAATGCTTGGAAAATGCCCAGAAACAAGCGCAACAAATCGAATCTCAAATTGATAATAACGATTCCAATTTTCTTGAAGGTATCAATGATTTTTTCAACACTAATATTTTTCAATTAACAGTAAGAGGATTGTTATTAGCTTTTAGTATTGCCTTCCAATGGATTATAGAAGTTTCTATGTTACTGACAGCATTACTAGGACCTCTTGCTGTCGGAGGCTCATTATTACCTGTAGGAAATAAAGCTTTTTTCGCTTGGTTAACGGGCTTCTTCTCGGTAGGAATGGTAAAACTTAGTTTCAATATCATTTCTGGTTTAGTTGCGACGTTAGTTATGAATGCCGATAATAATGACCCGATGATTTTTGCATTTGCAATTGGTATTCTTGCTCCGATTTTATCTGTTGTATTAGCTGTAGGTGGAGGTATGGCAGTTTTAAGGAGTTTTTCAAGTATTGCGAGTTTGGGATTATCTTCTATTGTGACTGGGTTTGTCAAAAAATAGAGCAGTAATAGGTCAGTTTATGGCAATTAATAAAAACTTAAATTCTCAAACAGAAGACAGACGTTTAAAATTTTTAAATCGCACTACAACTCGTTTTTCTAGAAGTGATACTTTAGCATTATTCACTGTCGGTACTTTCTTATTACATCTTCTAGCTTTTGTAATCCTATTTTTGTTGTACGGTTCCTATTCTCAATTAAGTAGAAAAGCACCTCCAAGTTTAGTTCAATTAGAAAGTGGGAAATCAATTAAAGTTGCTCAATTAGGAAGCTTAGAACGCACTCCCCAAGTAGTATTACGCTTTGTTTCCGACACAATGAGCTTAATGATGAATTGGTCGGGGAATTTACCCGCTACGACAGTCGAAGATGCAGTGGAACCAAAACTCGACAGTGGTGTAGATATTAGTTCAATCAGTAATAGTAGAGGTAAAGTAACTCATGGAGCATGGCAAGCATCCTACGCTTTATCGTCAGATTTCCGGAAAGAGTTTTTAGAATTATTAGCCGATATAACACCTTCAAGAGTGTTTAAAGGAAAAACCCAAGTAGTTTTTGTTCCACAATATTTTCAACAACCAGTAAAAATAGCTGAAGGTAAATGGAAAGTAAGAATGATTGCTAACCTTACCATGTTTGAACAAAGTAATAAGTTAGGAGAAGTAATTCCTTTCAATAAAGAAATATTTGTCCAAGCGGTAGAAGCTCCTTCATCTCCATCGAAAAATGATGGACTTGCAGCAGTAGTTTATCAAGTACGTTCTAGCGGTTTAGAAATTTATGCAATACGAGATTTACCACAGGAGAATCTATGATGAATGATAATCTAAATTCGAGTGAAAATGTTGTCAAAGAAAACAATCAACAAGAAAGTCAAGAATCTTCAACTAATTGGGATGAAGAAAGTTTAGCTAAATTGCTTGGTTATGATGATTCTGAGAATAAAGATAATACTGTCTCTAAAACTGAGATAGAAACTATTGATGAAGAGGAGCCGACAAGCAATAACGAACAAGAGGAAAGCGATACAGATGTTAATGATTCAAATAATAATGTAGTTGATACGAAAGAATTATTTGATGACCCGCATAATGGTAAAACTCAGCCAACTTTTGCCACTAATCCCTTTGCTAAGTTTGGTGCAGTAGGCTTTATATTACTAGTTGTGTTTGGTACGGGAGCCACTTTCCTCAATACTATTATTTCTGGTAAACCAAGAACTGCACCCCTGATTTCAGATAAAAAAGCTGAAAAACCGAAAGTTCTTTTTGAAGAAAATACTAAACCAATAGAAAACGAAAACGGGAAATTAAAAGCCGAATTAGCATTGTCAACTCAAAGAGAGAAAATTAAATCTGTCTCCTCAGAATCAGAAAATACTAAAACACCTATTCCGAAAACGGATTCTCAAGCTCCACAAAAATTAAACGAAGCGAACATTAATACGAATAGGAAAAGCACAGCTTCAGTTGAAAGACCACCAGTTGTAAGTCGAACACCAGTTTATAGAACGATTCCTCGTCGAACAGTGCAAAATAATTATCCTGCTCGCTCGTACAACAGTAATAATAAAGCGTTACCTACTGCTCCTCCCAAAGCTACAATCAAACCAAACCCACCACTAATAACTTCTCCCGTAAGAAGAATACCACCACCACCTCCACCAGCTATACTTGAAAAAGCATCCGAAATTGACCCGACACAGCAATGGTTAGCTGTTAATCAATTAGGAAGCTATGGTACTGCACAAATTACATCTGTTACTGAAGATAAGAACGAACAGATAAGTCAAAAGGAAGTTAAGCCTACAGTTGATGAAAAGCCAGTTTTACCTACGACAATACCATCGGCTACACCTCTAATGGTTAATCAAACTTACGAAAATACCACTTACCCCAAACCACTTCATAGAGAAGAAGCTAAAATTCTAAATGCAGAGTGTTTCTATAATGAATCTTGTTCTCTTCCAGAACAAATTGTAAAACAATTAAAAATAGGTACTACTGTAGCTGGAAGATTAACTACACCTTTGATGTGGGATAAAAGCTTAACTGAAGATGCTACCCATAAACAACAAAATTTTAATAAACCAGAAAACTTTATTATTCAAACTACCGAACCACTTAAAGATAAAAATGGCTTTATTACTATTCCTAAAAACACTCAAATTGTTACGAATATTAAAAACATTCAAGAGTCAGGGTTAGTACAACTTCAAGCGCAACAAATTATTATTAATGGTAAGCAATACATTCTTCCCAAACAAGCAATTAGTATTCGTGGAAATAAGGGCAATCCTTTAATAGCATCAAAACGAGGTTCAAAAGGTAAAGATATTGCCGCACGGGATGCAGAAACATTTGTCGTTGGTTCTCTTGCAAAAGTTGGTAAAGTACTTAATCAACCGAAAGAGGAGCAATTTTCTACTTCAAGTGGCTTTGGCGGTAACAGTAGTTTTTCTTCTCGTCGTCGAAGTAATTCTAATATTTTAGGTGCTGTTTTAGAAGGTGGATTTGAACCACTTACCGAACAAATAGTAGAGCGGAATAAACGAAAAAATTCGGAAATTAAAAAGCAGCAAAAGGTTTGGTATGTTCCTGCCAATACGCAGGTGCAGATATTTGTAAATCAATCTTTTCAATTTAGTGAGTGATGAAAAATATCATAAAAAAAGCTGCGGTAATTTCTATATTCACCTTAATTAGCTTTACTAATATTTCAATAAAAGTAATAGCTGGTGAAATGAATTTTAGTGTCAAGCGAATAAGCAGCACAGTTGCAACTGGAAATAGTAAAAGCGCAATACCGTTGATTAAATTATCCCCTGGATATGGAGTCAATATTTCATTTATTCCTACTGGTGAAACAATAGAAAAAGTATGGTTGGATAATCCTAGTATTGCTTCTTTAGATGTAGATGGTTGTTTATCTGGGTTGGGGAAAGAATGTGAAGAAGATAATAGTGCAACTGTATTGCATTTACGAAGAATTAAACCCTTGGATTTTAAACAATTACCTTCTTCAAGTAGCAGTTTATTAACGGTAGTAGCCAGAGGTAATGACAAGCGAAGGGTCTATGTGTTCCGAATAACTCCTGGAGATACAACACCCAAATTTCACACAATTGAGATTACAAATGATAAAGAAGAGTTTAATACTAATAGATTTGGAAACACTACAGACATCAAGAATTTACAGTTAATAAGCCGGGGACTAATTGTTGCACGACAGCAGCGTTTAATTTCTTTAAAATCTCCTTTAATTCCAAGAGTTAAAAACTTTTTAGTTTTAGTTCGAGCAGGAGAACAAATAAATATGGCTGCTCGCAAAAATGGGATTTCGTTACAGTTGGTTAACAGATTAATGCAATTAGGAAATGAAAGTTATGAAACTTTTAAATAAAAAAATTAGTTTATTATCTGGTATCGGTTTATCAATAATAATTTCTGGTGCAATTATTATTTCATCTCAGGCTCAAGATATATCTAGTAATGAAACTAAAATAAAAACAATTGATTGGCAGAATACTCGTATCCCAGATTGGAATCAAATTGCTTTTTCTACAATGCCTTCTATCAATACCGATGGTTCATTCCAAGCACCTCCAGGTGTTCAAGAAAAGTTAGGTTATAACCCCAATCGCAGTTGGGGAAAAGGACAAAACGTTTCAGAATTTATGATGCTAGGTGACTTTCAAGACTCTTTTGAGTTACAAAAGTTTTCGCTGGCTGATATTTTTCAAATTACAAATTCCGATTCAAAAGATATTAATTTAGAAGAATTTGGTGTTATGAAATTACAAACTTTAGGTAGTTTAGTTTCTGCAATTCCTGGGTTAAAGAATACTCCTATTGGTGAAGTAAAGCCTGTAGAGTATTTACTTTCTCAAAATTTATCTAGCTCAATTGATGGAAATCAAAGGATTGGTAATTTACTAAAAAAATCTCCTCATCTGGGTAAGTTAAGTTTTTCTGAGGTCGATTTAACTTCTTACAATATTGATTCCATTCCTGGACTATCTGTTACCCCAATTGAAGAATTTTCCAATTGGCAAGGAGCTTACATTGATTCTGTTCCAGGATTAGAGTCGGTTCCTTTCTCCCAATTCCCTAATCCTATAAACGCTATAGGTGGAGAAGTCGGAATAGTTGATGTTGCTTTTGGAACCGATGAACAACTACGACAACGAACAATCTCTGGGAGTAAGAAAGAAGGTTTCGCGGTACCCTGTAAACAAGACTGCGCTCATGTTGAGCTATCTGGTTCTAAATCTGTTAAGGGTAAAGCTTGGGTTAGCGGTAAATATCAGTTAGTCAAAGGTGGTAGAGGAATGCTCGGTTCGGTAAATGGTGGGAAAGAACCTACAGGAAGACATTTATTTGGTGATGCTTTTAAAGTAGCGGTTTGGGATGTATCGGAAGTCGATGGGATGATGTCTCAAGCTTTGTTTTTTCGGGTCTGTATGCGGAATAATTTTGTTGATTTGGGATGTACACCCTATTTTATCGGTCCAGTTCCCTTTATGAGTTATCAAGAAAAAGACGCTATATTGTTAGGTTTGATAAATGGGGGTGGAGAAAATTCTACTTCTACTCCAACTGGATTAAAAAGTAGTGGATTCACTTTCAATAATTCTCCCATAACTTCAAGTAGTAATTCATCTAGTCTGTTATTACCTAATAAAGGTAGTTGCAACAAACGACATATATCGGGTACTAATATTGATGCTTTGAGTACTGCGCTTTCTGATATTCAAGATAATTACGACTCGGTAGGGAATTATCTTTGTGATGGTAAGGGTAATTGCGGTCGCTCTCTTGGTGCTATGCAATTTATGTCATACCGTCCTACTGTGAGAAAAATTATTAAGAGTAAATCTGGTGGGACTAAATTTCTTACTCGATTAGATAAAGGTGAGGAAGTTACGGGTGAAGAGATGGTGCAATATTTTTCACCTACAGAACAACAGAATTTAATTGCATCCGATACTAATCAATTATTGGATAAAGCATCGAGACAAACTGACCCAACTACATCAAAAGCATTTACAAGTGAAAGATTAATTGAACGTGTCGGTCAAATGCATTTTGGTGGTGTAAATATTCCAATTGATTCAGAAGTTCGCAATGCTAATGAAAGTGATTCTGTTAAGGGACATGGGATTGCAGTTGTAGATGGATATAGAAAAGCGGTGGAAGCAATGGATTGTATCGATAATAAATAAAAAATTTAACTATTATCTTTAATATGAAAAAAGAACTCCGCAACAAGATTATTCATTTTCAAATATCATGTATAATTTTGTTTTTTATTTCGGCTCCTATTTTATTATGGATGCTGAAAACACCATCATCTAATAAAAAAGTAAAAGATTTTGAATATAATTGGCAAAATGCTGTAGATGTTGTTCCTCAACCTCTACTTGCACAAGTAAAATCTTCTCTCCCAGAAACTAAGTTAGAAAAAAAATCAATCAAAGTTCTGAAAATATCATTAAATGGCGCTGGTGAATTATTTGTATTTGATTATCGTTCACCTGAATTATGTGGTGTAGCTGGCTGTTTATATGAAGTTTATCATTCAGAAGGAGAGCGTCTTCTACAGATAATAGCTGACTCAAAGCTACCATCTTCTCAAAAATTAATTCACGTTAAGAACTATACTTTTATGCCTTTTCCCTGTCTAATTTTTACTCAAAAAACAAACATGAATTCTATGGTATCTCTTAATAAATATTGCTTTGATACTGGTAAATATAACCACTTCCACGAAACTTGGACACCTGTCGAAAAAAACTAAAAAATGACAACTATTAAATTAGAGACAACTACTACACCACCAACTTTACAGATTGAAAGACTAGCCGATTTAATGAAGTCGGAATCCGGGTTGATACTTATGGGCTGTTTTTTGGCGATCGCCATTTTCAACTTCCTGTCTGGCAACAATCACAAAGGTAAAGTCGCAACTAGTTATTGGGGTGGTAAGTCTGAGAAAAACAAGGCTAAACGTAAAGCTAAAAGACAAATAGCCAAACCAATACGAAACTCAGTAGCGCTTTATGTTGGTACACCAGATTTCATTCGATCCAACCTTGAAAAACAATGGCGTGATGCTGGTTTAATCAAAACTAAAGCCACGTTCAGAAGACAACTACATATGTTGAAAGAACCAAACAGAACCTTATATGTACCTGATGCTCAAAGAGGAATTGCTGCTATTGGTGCAGCTGGTTCTGGTAAAACATTTTCAGTTATAGACCCCTTAATAAGAAGCACTTTTGACCAAGGATTTCCAATGTGTCTTTATGATTTTAAGTACCCCGCGCAAACTAAACGAGCTGTAGCTTATGCTATGAAACGCGGTTATAAGGTACGAGTATTCGCTCCAGGATTTCCTGAAAGTGAAACTTGTAATCCTTTGGATTTATTACAAGATGAGGAGGACGCTATTGCAGCCGGACAATTAACGCACGTTATTTCTCGTAATTTTGATCGCAGTAACAACAATAGCGATAAATTTTTTGAAGAAGCTGGCGATAGTCTAGTTGAAGGTATTTTACTTGTAACAAAGGCTGTTAAAGCTTTGACTGGGGATGATAAGTATTGTGATTTGATGATGGCGCAAGCTATTCTATCTCTACCAAATTTGGCGGCACGTATGGAAGCTGCTTCTAAGGATAAACTCAAAGTATGGACTTCTCGTCCGCTTTCTCAACTTATCAGCGTTAAGGATTCCGAGAAAACAGCAGTGTCGATTATTGGTACCGCACAAAGAATGTTTCAACGTTTTCTCAAACGCGATTTTGTCGGTGCTTTTTGCGGTAAAACGACGCTACCGCTGGATTTAGATGGAAAGCAGTTGATTGTGTTTGGGTTGGATAGAAATAACCGAGATATTGTTGGTCCACTACTTGCGGCTATTTTACATATGATTGTCACTCGCAATGTATCGCGTACTGTACCGCGTTCTGACCCTTTGATTGTGGCTTTGGACGAATTACCAACTTTGTATCTACCAGCGTTAGTAAATTGGCTCAACGAAAATAGGGAAGATGGGTTTGTAGGGATTTTAGGATATCAGAATATTGCTCAGTTGGAGAAAGTTTACGGAAAAGAACTGACAAGAGCAATCTTTGGAGGTACTGCGACTAAGTTTATATTTAATCCCCAAGATACGGAATCAGCCAAGTTGTTTAGCGACTACCTGGGAGAAATGGAGATTCAATTTAATTCAAAATCTCGCAGTACGGGTAAGGGTGGAGGTTCCCGTAGTACTAACGAGCATCATCAAAAACGACATTTATTAGAACCCGCGCAGTTTGCCAAAATGGGTACTGGTAAAGCGGTAATTATTAACCCAGCTTACCAGAGGGGTACGGAAGCTTATGTTCCTCTATTGCAAAAAATAAAGGTTCCCTTATCAGATATCCACCAGATGAATTGGTCAGAAGATAAATGGGAATTTGTGCGAGAAAGATTGATTCAGAATAATTCTGTAAAGGTAAGTGATTCTGAGCGTTCTAATCAGTTTTTAGAGCGTGTTCAATTGGCAGAAAAATTATTTCCATTACCTGAAAAACCCGGAACTATACCTTCTCCTCAAGAACTTGCGAGTGTGTTTTAAACGGGAGCAAGAAACGGGAAGGGGAAAATTAATATAAAGAGCAAGTGGAGAAATCAATAAATGCAAGCATTCCAATTAGAACAAACAAATTTTAGTCCAGATATTTCATCTATTTTAATGAATTATCCTTCATGGCATAAATCCTTAATTGAAGCGATAAAAAAACCATTGTTTGAAACAGGTTACTGTCCTTTTGTTATAGAAATATTTGACCAATATGGCTTATTAGCTGGCAGAATCAATAAATTTGGATGCTATGAATGTGCGAGAAACAGTAATCAGGAGAGTCAGTTTATAGCTTGGATGTTCGATGGAGAATTAGCAATTTTTTATTTGGATGAAAAGATTCTTCTGAATCGTATGCCAATGCATGAGGAGTTAACACAATGAGTGATATTTTTACATTAAACTCCGGAGATGCTACTGCTATTCAACAACATTACGAGCAGATAATTGAAACTTTATTACGAACGTTGCTAGATATTAAAAATTTGGGAGAGAATCAGCAACAAGATTTAAAAATATTTGATGGTGATAGATTAGTTTACGGACGAGATAATAATCAATTTAGAGACGAAATTTCTGGAATATCAGGACAGCTTTTAAATCCTCAATTAATTAGCGAACTTCAACAGTTACGCTCTACACCCGTTGGTAATGTTGTAGAAGGAGTAACTAACAAAAGAGTTGAATTAAATGGACAAGTTATTTTACATTCGGATGAAAATGGTAAAGTACTTGTTAACAATTTATTGGGTGAGCAAACGGTAAATAGAAGTCAAGAGAAGCCAGAAATTTTCCAAAAAAATAATTACATTAAAGAGCGTCAAGACTCAAATCAAATTCATGAAGGTGATTTTGTAAACACTGAATTAAATAATCATTCATCTTCAGTTAAAGAGGATGCAAATTTACCACTTACTAATGGTTCAACACGAGTTAAAGAGTCACTTAAAGTTTTAGAAGATAGTCCTTTAAAAAATATCTTACTGGCTGAAGTTGAACAGTTAAGAACTGAGTTAAAAGCATTGCAACAAGAACGTCATTTTTATCAAGAACTAATCTCTCAAAGGTTACGGCAACCCAAAAATACTTCATGGTGGCAGCAAGCTGTTAACAATGTTTCAACTGTCGTTCAAGGCGTGACTTCTGCTATAAAACTAGGAGTGCGGGAATTTAAAGATAATTCTGTACAACATAAAGGTGCTGCATCTTTAAAAACTTTATTTCATCTCCAAACGCAACCTGGAGCAAATCAATATACTGCTGGAGAATACCAAATTTCCCGTCAAGGTTCTTTATACGAAGTATCTAACGAAGCAACGGGTAAACAAATAATGCAGTTTCGTTCAACCCCTTTGGGCGTAAAAGTCTCTCAAGGTAATTTGGACAGCACACAAATTCAAGATATTAGCAATTTACAACGTTCTCTGAAGAAAAATGAACCCCTACCTACAACCTTTACTCCTATAGGTAAACAAGAAGCTGAGTATTTTAAGAGCGTAGAAAGAGTGACTAACGCTCTGGTGCAATATGCTATAGCTCAACAAAAAGAAGTAGAAATTGATGGTGTATTTTCTTATAAATGGCGAGCTAGTCCGGAAGGTAGGGTGCATATTGAAGCTAAAGATGGACGTGGTGTGTTGTTAGAAAAGGATGGGGGAAAGCTCAAAAGTAATATGAGTCAAAAAGATTTAACGTATTTTGAACAAATCTTACCAAAGCTGCAACCGTCACAACAAAATTTAGTAGAGTCCAAATCCAAGAATAACCAAGATTTTGAATTAGTTTAGTACAAAATTAATAACGGATTAACAATGGAATTATCTTATTTAAACGTATTGATTGATTCAGGTGTTCCTGTAATTAACGTAACTGCTTCAACCAGAGAACGTGCAACTGTTTTAGGGTCAATTATAAGAAACAGTGCTTCTCTAAAAAATGTTCCTGTATATCTATGGAATTCTGGCTGGGGATGCATGGAACAAGTAAATTGTAATTCGGAAGATAAAGTAGATTTTGAAGCTATACATTCTAGTTGTTTATGCAAGCACGACCTAGATGTTTTTGATGTTTTTGAGTTTTTAATGGATTCTGAAAGAGAAGGAATATTTGTTTTTGAAAACTTATTTTCTTTAGGAAATACTGCGTCAGAAGAAGATAAATTTTTTTCTCACAAACTTATATCAAAAATCATTAATATCTACTATGAACTTGAAAATAATAGTTTCTTCAAAAAACTAATCATTTTGACCACTGATAATGTTGAAATACCCTCAACTCTTGCTAGTTTAATTCCGACTTTATATAATCCATTGCCTTCTGAGAATGATATCGCTGATTACCTCAAAAAAGAATTACCATGTTTGACACAGAAAACTAATATATCGAGCCTAGTAAGTGCTGCTTCTGGTCTGACTATTGAAGAAATTCGCTTGGGGTTAAAAATTGCTATTCGTCCTGAAGAGACAACAAATATTCATGATTTATTAAAGCAACTTTTAGCTTACAAGATTAATCGCTTTCGTTCTTTGAATTTGAATTTTGTTTCAAAGCCAAGCGTACCTGATTTTGGCGGTTTAGATTTATTCAAGAAGTTTACCCACAGAGCCAAACTGGATTTTTCAACGGAAGCCAGGAAAGCGAATATTCCTCTTCCCAAAGGATGTTTACTAGTAGGGCCACCCGGAACTGGTAAAACTTTAGCAGCTAATGTCTGTGCTTCTCTTCTAGGTTTTCCTCTTGTTAGTGTAGATACTGCAGCAGTTGTGAGCGGTGGTGCTACATATTTGAAGCGTACTTTGGAGCGGGTTGAAGCTTGCGCTCCAGTAGTGCTTTACTTTGATGAGTTAGATAAGCTATTTTCTAATTCATCAACAGGTGGTGAAGATACTAATTCTACACAGATTTTAGGAACTCTACTTACTTGGTTGCAGGACAAAAAAACTGCGGTGTTTGTGGTTGCTACTCTCAATAGAATTGATGTGTTACCACCAGAGCTAACCAGGATGGGAAGATTTGATGAAATATTTTATGTGGGATTCCCTCAAGCTTACGAGCGTAAGGAAATTTTAATGATGCATTTAGCGAGATTTGATAAGCGATACAAGGATAGTGATGTGCTTACACAAAAAGAATGGCGGATTATTCTCAATAAAACTGTTAATTGTACTGGCGC
Organism: Rivularia sp. PCC 7116; assembly: GCF_000316665.1. Lineage (GTDB taxonomy): Bacteria > Cyanobacteriota > Cyanobacteriia > Cyanobacteriales > Nostocaceae > Rivularia. The sequence goes on from NC_019678.1 coordinate 6,134,780, forward strand.
GGAATTAGCTCGGATGGTGGAGAAGGCTGCTCGCAAATTGTTTCATCAAGGGCTTAAAATGAATATTGGTTTGAATGAATTATTGGAACAACGGGACTCGATGGTGCCGTTGTATGTCAGGGACACTGATAGAATTTTGGCGATCGCTAACCGTGCTAAGTATTTTTCACAACCCGCTAGCAGTGAAGATACATCGGTGTTTGCCCCTGCTATTACTTCCTTTTGGGGCGATGCGGTATAAGATTATAGCTATAAATAATAGCTAACTCTAATAACCTATACCGTTTGTACTAGTGAAGCAGATTCAGTTTTCGCTTGATTTTCTACTAGGGAATTAGCGATTAAATTCAATACCTCAGACTTGCGCTCTATCGACATCGAACCAATTAGCGATCGCAAATCAACCGTGTCTAGCATTGACTCCCCATTTAAAAGAGAAAAATAATAAATCTTTGCATCACTTGGTAGTGCAGCTATCAAGTTGAAAAGAGTTTCAGCCATCAAATCTTTACCTTTCCTGAATTGGCTAATCTGACATTCTTGTACTCCACTACTAAGTGCCAAAGATTTTGCAGGTATACCAAATTTTTTCAGTGTTTGAATAAAAGCTTTTCTGTAATCCATCTTTATATAATAAATATAATTTTGAGCCGTTTAATTATATAATTCTATAAGTAGCTAACTCGCAATAGAGATTCTCGGCGAATAATTTAATGCTACCAGATTAAGCAGGTTGCGACTTCGTATTGCGACTAAGCGCAATAAAGAAAGCATATTCTCCCGAACTAAAAAATATCAAGTTAAATAGTTGACGGCTATATAGCAATAGCTCTTATTTTTGCTTCTATTTAAGAATCAAGTGTGTTTGCTCCTAGTTGGTAGAGGATTCATCCGTAAGGAAGATATCAAAATGACAACTCTTTTTGACATTGAATTATATCAGGACTTTGAAAAACAAGGCACTCAACGCGACTGGGATAAAGTTTTTTATGACCCTGCTTGGGATGAACCAGACGGTCACAGTCTTCCCAAAATCGAGCAAAACAAATTTTTGGGAGAGGAAGAGGAGAATTTATCCCCTGAGAACAAATGTTTGTCAGGACTATCTGATTCAAAATTTTCTGAATCTATAACGGTCAAATCGGCGGATACGGAAGAATTAACCCCAACTCCTCAAAGTTCGATTCAACGGGAGCAAGAATCTGACCGATTATTATCTAATCATTCTTTGAAAGCAATCAGCTTGTGGCAGCCTTATTGCTCATTGATTGCTTTGGGTATAAAACAGTATGAGACTAGAAGCTGGAAAACCAACTATAGAGGTAAGCTATTAATTTGCTCCACAGCTAAACTAACTAAAAAGCAATATCAACAGTATCGTTCTATTTGTAGTAGCGTCGAATTACCAGCTTGGAACGAAATTAATTTTCCATGTGGAAAGGCGATCGCCGTTTGCGATTTAGTAGATTGCATCCCTATAACACCCTCGCTTATTACCCAGCAATCAGAAACAGAAATAAAGAGTGGTGATTGGGAAGTTGGACGTTATGCATGGAAGTTGGAAAATATTCAACCAATAACAGAACCGTTTGCTGTTAAGGGTAAGCAAGGACTATTCAATATTTCTGTTGATACTCTCCCATCTAATCCTGAAATAGCAGAATTAATAAAGACTCAGGAAACAACTACTCCTATTCCATCAGAAGATTATTTAAAATCTAATGCAGGGAGTAGGGGACAGGGATCTCTTAGCAATAAATCATTATCATCAGACGAATGGTACACTCCACCTCATATATCTGATCTTGTTACTCAGGTGCTTGGACAAATTACTCTTGACCCTTGCGCGGATGAAGGTAAGCACATAAGAGCAGCGCAGCACTACACAGTTCTTGATGACGGTTTAATTCAAGAGTGGAACGGACGTATATTTATGAATCCTCCGTACTCTGCGCCAAGTGTGTGGATAAAAAAGTTGCAAGCTGAATTTGAATCGGGACGGGTAACGGAAGCTATCGCACTAGTTCCTGCTGCTACGGATACTAGGTGGCTATCTCCACTACTGAAATCTCAACCCGTTTGTTTTTGGACTGGTCGAATCAAGTTCCTTGATATGAGTTACAAACCAAGATTATCAGCTCGGCAATCGCACTGTCTGGTTTACTGGGGTGGAAATTGGGAAAGGTTTAAGGAAGTGTTTGACCCTTATGGTGTTGTTTATCCTCCAGCATCTATGTGGGTTGACAAAAATGTTTCTACCCAGGATACAGTACTAACGGTTAACTCAACCATTAGTACTCATGAGCAAGAGGAAACGGACACAGTACTAATGGTTAACTCAACCGTTAGTACTCATGAGCAAGAAGAAACAGAACCAGTACTACCTGTTGAGCGAACCGTTAGTACTTCCGAGCAAGAGGAAACGGACACAGCACTAATGGTTAACTCAACCGTTAGTACTCCCGAGCAAGAGGAAACGGACACAGTACTAATGGTTAACTCAACCGTTAGTACTCCCGAGCAAGAAGAAACAGAACCAGTACTAACGGTTAACCCAACCATTAGTACTAAAAGAAGAAATCGGGGAAAGGGCACGGGCAGAATTCAGATACGAACTATTACCAAGAAGAATGGTAAACAGTACCAACAGGCTTGGTATGACTGGCAGCTAAAAAGTGGTGAAAAAATAATTTCTAAAAGTACTTATATTCCAAAGCGGTTATTAACTCAGATTCAGCAATTAGAGGTTGATAAGACACCAGTTCGAGCAATTTTGAAGGTATTAGGAATCAATCAATAAGCCAGGGAATACAATCCACGCTCAGCTAGTCCGTCAGCGGGGCTTTTGGCATTAAACAGTGGCGAATCAATCATCGAACAGCCCAAATAGCACCCTTAAGAACCATAAAATCAATAAAAGCCTGAATCCGTGGTGAAACTAGTCGTCGTTCTAAATAAAGCGCTGTAAAAGGCACTTCGGGCGGTCTGTAATCAGCCAAAATTTCTTCTAATTTACCCTCAGTTAAAGCGTTTATAGCCATAAACCCAGGCATTTGACTAATACCCATACCTAACATAGCAGCTTGACCTACAGCTTCCCCATCATCAATAGTTAGTGTACCCGTGAAATTCCTGCGTTCAATTTGTTCATCAATAGTAAAAAACCAAGGTACCAGACGACCCGTTTTGCGATTGCGGAAATTTAAGCAGTTGTATTGAGCTAATTCCTCCGGATGTTGCGGTCTTCCATAGCGTTCTAAATATTCAGGAGTCGCACAAGTAATTAAAGGGTCAAGAAATAACCTTCTGGCAATTAAATTAGCGCTATCAGCTAATTCTCCAACGCGAATTACTACATCAAAACCTTCAGCAGCTAAATCAACGTCTCTATCATCAAGAGAAAGGTCAACGGATATTTGGGGATAATCTCTTCTAAACTGAGCTAATAAAATTGTTCCCCACATTCTCCCATAGGCTGTAGACATACTAACTTTCAGTCGTCCACTCGGTTCTGTTTTCGTATCTTTTAACTCTTGAACTAAGTCATCCATTTCTTCTAAAAGTCTTTGAGCTACTTCATAAAATCTTTCCCCTTCGTTAGTCAAACTCACGCTGCGGGTAGTTCGGTGTAGTAGTTTAACTCCTAACTCCTCTTCGAGTTTCGCGACTGCTTTACTAGTAGCCGGAGGAGAAAGACTTAATACATTCGCAGCTTCGACGAAGCTTTTGGTTTGGGCAACTCGAACAAAGGTTTTGATATTACTCAGGCTTTTCATCTCTTATTAGTGAATAAAAGTAAATAATAAAATAACTTTTAGCCTATTTATCTTACTTTATTTAAAGATTATTCTGTATTTAGAAACAAAAAAGGAGACAAAACTATGAATTCACAAGAAGTTGTTGATGCTATTGCTCAATCCGAACGCATCGGTCGTCAAATTTACAAGGGTTTTAACGAGCGCAATCTCGACCTCTGGGATGAAGTAATTGCTTCTGATGTGGAAGTACGTAGCACTGTTGGCACAATGCCATTGATTGGTAGAGAAGCACTCAAAAATTGGGCTGCTCAATTCCAATCTGGATTTCGACCTCGATTGGATTTGGTAGACGAAATTTACGGTGTAAATCGCGCTACCATCGCTGTTAATTTGAATTGGAAGCATGACAAGGAATTTTTTGGATTAGAACCCACTGGGAGAATGGGTACTTCAATTGAGTATTTTATTCTTTGGATAAATAACGGTCAGGTAACGCGCTTTTGGGTAGCAGACCATACGATGGATTTGACTATGTATTTGATTCGCGAACGGGGAATGCACTATCCCCAGAATTTTATCCCAGAACCAATTATTCGCGGTTTGGAAGCTAGCAAATTTGATTAATCAGAAAGTGCAAGCAATTCATTTTTACTGACAAAGAAATTTTCAACTATTGAGCTTACAAAGCAATATAACTATGAAAACCATTCAAGTAACCGAACATGGTGCGGCAGATGTTCTTAAATTAATCGAAACAGAAATTCCCCAACCAAAGCCCGGACAAACTTTAGTTAAAATCCACTATGCAGGAGTAAATTTTATCGATGTAGCGATGCGTCGCGGTTGGTATCCCAATCCACCTGTTCCTACTCCCTTTATTCCCGGTCCTGAAGGGGCTGGTGAAGTGATTGCTATCGGAGAAGGTGTAACCGAGGTAAAAGTAGGCGACCGCGTTAGCTTTATGCAGGAAGAAGAGGCTGGTTTAGACCGTGCATATGCTGAATATATTCCTATTGCGGCTTGGAAACTAATTCCTCTTCCCGATGATATCTCTTTTGAGACGGCAGCAGCTATGACAGCCCAGGGTTTAACAACCCACTATATGATGAACGATTTTGTGCGGCTTGAGCCTGGAAAGACTGTCTTAATTCATGCAGCAGCAGGGGGAATGGGTTTAAATCTCGTCCAGTGGGCAAAACATCTGGGTGCATTTGTTATCGGTACTGCGTCTAGCGAGCATAAAGCACAAAGAGCTTTGGCATTAGGGGCTTCGGAGATTATTAACTATACCCAAGAAAATTTTGTCGAGCGAGTCAAAAAATTTACTGATGGTAAAGGTGCAGATTTAATCATAGACGGAGTAGGTAAAACAACCTTGTCAGGTGACTTTGAAGCGGTTGCAACACGGGGACATATTGTGACCTACGGAATTGCTGGTGGTATGCCAGACAATATCAATCCTTTCGATTTACTTTATCGTTCTCGAACTCTTCATGGTGCAGATTTATTTGATTATGTTGCCAATCGTGAAGAAAGAATTATGAGAGCTAATGCAGTTTGGCAAGCTATTAGGGAAGGATGGCTCAAGCCTCAAATTTCTCAGATATTTCCTCTAGAAGATGCTATAGCAGCCCATCAGCTTATAGAAGACCGTAACAACATGGGCAAAATTTTACTCAAGATATAGCGAGCATCCAGTTAATCAATTAATGAAATAAAAAAGGAGATTTAAGATGAAAATCGGTATAATCGGCGCAGGAGCAATTGGTAAAAAATACGGAGAATTGTTTAAAAGAGCAGGTCATGAGGTGATGTTATCGTCTCGCAATCCTGAGAATATTGAGGCTGGTAATTATCAAATAGGTACCGTTACCCAAGCAGCAGCTTTTGGCGAAGTTATCATTCTAGCCGTAAATTACCGCACAGTTAACTCGGCAATTGACCAGATGAAAAATCACTTTGACGGTAAACTGGTAATTGATACAACCAACCCGCTTTATAGCGATGAAAATGGCAATTTGAAGCAACTTATTGGAGAAAATGAAGTTGCTGGTGTAGTGATGCAGCAGAAAATCAATACTGCTCGTGTTGCCAAAGCTTTTACTACGTTATGGACTGGATATGTAGAACAATACAGTAATGTTCTAGAACCAAGCCTTGTTATGACCTACGCTGTGGATGAAGAGAGAGATGAGCGGGTAGTCAGACAGCTTATCGAAGATTCGGGCTTAATTCCCTTCAAAGTTGGAACTGTAGCACAATCAAGTCCTCTTGACCCAGGTAGTCCGCTTTGGAACGTTAAGCTAACACCCGAACAAGCACAAGAAAAGCTTCGCACTTTGAGAACAACTGTTAAAGCATAATGCAGGTGCTTGAATTATTAGCTTGTTTAACTAATTCTAAAGCTATCAAAAGCCCCCGTATTTTATACGTGGGCTATTTTACCCTTCGGGTATCTCCCTCCGGGAGACGCTACGCTAACAACAGTCGCACTCTGCGAGAAAGCTTCGCTTACATGGGGGAGACCACGCCAGTTCCTACAACGGAGCGCCACTTGCTACAACCGTCGTGTTCCTCGGCAACGCAGTGGCTTGGGAACCTCCGCAACGGACTGGCTCCCCAAGACCGCGCTGTTTCACGTAGGTGCGCGTAGTTACAATGATGTTTTGAAATCCGCTACAGCTAAATCAACAAACGCTCTGACTTTGGGTGTCATGTAACGACTGGAGGTAAAAATCGCAGACACGGGTACGGGTACTCTTTCCCAATCTTTGAGTATTTGAGTCAGTCTACCCTGGGAAACTAATGGTGCTGCCTGAAAATGCGGTAACAAAGCAATACCTAGTCCGTCTGCTGCTAAATCTCTAGCTGCCAAACTATTGTTAATTATACATAGCGCTTCGCCAGTAATCTCCTGCCTTTGTTTACCCTTCACTAACAACCAGACAGGTTTACCCTTGGGAGAAAACATAATCAGCGAATGTTCTGATAAAGCTTGTAAAGATTCGGGTTCTCCCCGCGCATGAACGTAGGCACAACTTGCGTACAAACCATAGCGAATGCAGCCCAAAGGACGAACAGATAACTCCGAATCCACTAACGGTCCTACCCGAATCGCAACATCAATACCTTCGTGAATCACATCTACTATACGATTAGAAAAATCTGCTTCCACCTGCACTTGGGGATATCGTTTGAGATATTCCGATATCCAACAATTGACTCGCATTAACCCAAACTCCGTTCCTGCGGTTACTTTAAGCAGTCCGCGAGGCTCTCCATGAGCTTGAGCAATACAGGCTTCTGTCTCTTCCAATGCATTCAAAATACCACAAGCTCGCTCGTATAAATCGCGACCAATTTCAGTGATGCTTAAGCTTCGGGTTGAGCGTTTTAAGAGTTGTACACCCAAGCGTTTTTCTAAGCGACTAACGACTCGGCTAACGTGTGCTTTGTCTTTATCAAGCATTTCACCTGCTGCGGTAAAACTCCCAGCATCAATAACAGCGCGGAAAATTTCGAGGGATTCAAGGTCGATTGTTGATTGCATAGTCAACAGTCTATTGCAATTTTGGGTATTTATCAATCCAATAAAACTAGATAAAGTTTAGTCATGGATGCAAAAACAACATTCCAATCCAAAGAATTTAAACAAAAAGAGGTCATTATGAGTGGACAACAAACTCAACAAACTCTCCAACAAAGATTACACTCAACATTAGATAATCCGAATCAGCCCTTTGCTTTACTTACCACCGTTCGTGTCAAAGACAAAGCAGCAGGTGACCGTTTGGAAGCAGCAATGCAAACCGTTGTAGAGAAATCGCGTCAGGAAGCAGGGAATATTACCTATCACGTCAATCGCGATGCTAATGACCCAACCATTTTCTACTTTTACGACCGTTGGAATTCAATTGATGCTGTTGATTTCCACGAACAAACCGAATATTTCAAAGCTGGATTGGTGGTATTGAAGGAAGTCATTGCTGAGCCACCAACAACAACCATTCTGCAAATTGCTTACTAAGACAAAGAATAATATCAATACGTACTGTCTTTAGTTGACCGTTCTCGCATTGTTGCAGGTTTCATGATCTTCGATTTTATTCGCGATCGCCAACAATTATTGGAACGAAGCAACAAAGTATTTGAAGCTTTTAGAGCAGGAATTATTAATCCCCAAATTGCCAAGACGTTTCCCCTCAAAGACGCAGCACAAGCTCATCAAGAGCAAGAAAACAGCAAGCGAGTTGGTAAACTTCTGCTCAAGGCTGCTAGTTAATCAAAACCCGAAATCAGTCTTGTGGAGAAATTGAGATGAAAACATTAACAAAAATTAAAACAGTACAAAAGTTTCTAGAAGCACAGTATGCAGGTGATTTTGACCGGGCTTTTCAATCCTACGCTCAACCTGATTTTCAATGGATTGTCGGTAGTAGTGATAATGAAATCCTGCGAGAAGCAATTCCTTGGGCTGGTTACACCCATAAAGGTAAAGAAGGCTATATCAGATTGACGACGCTATTGTTTTCAGAATTTGAAGCACTTGAATTTGAACCAAAACGCTATAACGATGCTGGTGAAACCGTTTTTGTCGAAGGTCACTTTACCTTCCGTCATCGTCAAACCGGAAAAATCGCAGATAGTGACTGGATTGCTCGCTTCGATATGCGAGATGGTCTGATTGCAGGTGGTCAATTTTACGAAAATACCGCTGGTGTTGCATTAGCCCGCAAAGCAGCTTAGAACAAATACCGTACAAGAGTTACAGAAACTAGAAAAAGGAAAATACCATGAAAAGCATAACAATTGATTTAACGGGTAAAGTTGCATTGGTTACTGGAGGTACGCGAGGTATCGGTCGAGCCATTGTAGAAGATTTAGCAAATCATGGCGCAACAGTTGCTTTTACCTACGTCAACAGTGTCGATAAAGCAAGGGAATTAGAACAAGAGCTTGCTAGTAAGTCTAAAGTCAAAGGATTTAAGTCAGATATTTCCGATATAGCCCACTTAGATGAGCTTGTTAATTCGCTAAAAGCTGAATTTGGCTCCATAGATATTGTAGTAAATAATGCTGGTAGCTTTCTCAGCAAATCCTTTGAAGAGATGACAGAATCTGAATATGATTGGTTGTTTGGAACCAATGTCAAGGGAGCGTTTTTCCTCACCCAGAAGTTACTTCCGCTATTAAGCGACAATGGACGCATCATCAATATGTCATCAGGTAGCACAAAGCATCACGTACCTCAAACAAGTGTATATGCAGCTACTAAAGGAGCAATTGAACAATTTACTCGGATGTGGTCTAAAGAATTAGCTCCCCGCAACATCACGGTAAATAGTATTCTCCCCGGTTATACCGCTACAGACTGGGTTAGCTATGTACCTTCCGAGCAAAAAGAATCGATGGCAAGTCAAGCAGCATTAGGTCGTCTTGGCTCCGCAGAAGATATCTCGCAAGCAGTTCTATTTCTCGCATCTGATTTAAGTAGATGGGTTACTGGTCAACAAATTGCTGTTGATGGTGGATTGTAATCCAAAACAATCAGAAATTCAGGTATTACTGTCAAAAATTTATAGGAGAAATCAAAATGAAAATTGGCATTATCAACGCAGGAAATATTGGTCGTACATTAGCTCAATCTTGGTTGAAAGCAGGTCACGAACTCAAACTAGCAAAAGCTGGAGATCAAACTAAATTAGAGAATTTTCTGAAAACAGTGGAAGGTGGAACTAAAGGTAGTGCTAAAGAAGCTGCTGAATTTGGAGATGTAGCTCTATTCTCAGTGTACTGGGGTAATCTAGATGCAACCTTAGCTGAAGTTGGCGAACTTGAGGATAAGATTGTCATCGACACTATGAACCCGCTTAAAGTCACTCCAGAGTTTGAGCATTATCACGATTTGGAGTTTATGAAATCGAATTCAACTTCTGAAGAATTGCAAAAGCGACTTCCCAAAGCTCGTGTGGTGAAAGCATTTAGTACAATGCCATCCAATTTACTAGATGCTAGTCAATGGGCTAAAAATCCAGTTTTACCTCCTGTATTCATCGCTGGAGATGACCCAGAAGCCAAGAAAATTGTTGCTCAACTTGCGCGAGATGCTGGTTTTCAATCTTTTGATGCTGGAGAACTTGCCAACGGTCGTTATATCGAACAAATGGGAGTGTTGTTACACCATGTAGGTACCCATCAGTTTCGAGGTGACTACGGAAGACTTGCTCCAACGTTTTTACAAGCTTCAAAAATAGAAACAAGCGAAGTTTAGTTAAGCAGAACCTTCTCAACCCTCGTCGGAATATTCTCTTCCGCACAAGCTTTCAAAACCTTAATAGCAGTTTTATTGCTCTTAGTCGCGAAATGCTCCCATATTCTGAGCCAATCATTACAACTAAAAGTATGTACTTGTACTACTCCAAGTTCGGTAATAAATCGACATTCGATAGGTTGGTGAGATATCTTCATTTTAGAAAGCATTCTAGCTTTTTTAGGTGAATTATCCATCAACCAATCATAATTCATTTCAATACACTGCAATCCCTGTGCATATGAAATCCGATATTCTCCAGTTGCTAATACCAAAACTTCTAAATTAATCTCATCGTTAAGTTGAATTTGAATTGGATTTGCTCTTTTTACTAAAGAACTACTTTTAAAAAAACAGGGATTTGGTAAAACAAAGTTTTTCTGCGATTTAAAATTTAATCCCTCTATAAAATCTTCCCATTCTTCACGACATAGAGATAATCGATGATGCTTTAATTTACCTCCTTCGAGAAGATGCTGTAAATAAGTTGCGATTGCAGGTAAAGTAATTGCATTAATAACAACTTTAGAAGGAATTTTGACATCTATTGTTTCTAAATTATTGGATTGCACAAAATCTATAACATCCGCTTTCGATTGTCCAACTAATCGTGCGGTTTGACGAGCGCTCATTACTTTCGTACCGTCTGGAAGTCGATAAGTCGTCCAATAATGATGTCTCCATCGCCACCTAGATAAAGTCGTGTTTGGTATTTTTAAATTACGATTTGGATAAACAATTCTTTTTGAACGGTTACTTTCTACTGGTTTCAGAGTATTAGATAGATTCATAATTTGTGATAATGAATTTAGAAAAAATGCTTTTAGCGTTCTTCCATCTAACCGTTTTAACAATCTCGTATAATAACTAGATTGTTATCTTCTCTTACTGTTTTTGAGTAGATACACCCGTTTATATTATTTCAAATTTTGTTGATTTTATATTTATCGTTCTCAGCAATACGAATCAGAAATAATTAGCTTTTGATATGCTATTAAACACTGATTTAACTGTAGCTTAAGTTAATATGAATCAACCAATACTACATAAATATTTAAATATTACATTTCGATTTATTGTTTATATTTTTACTTTAAAAATAAATATTATTTGACCTATCTTGACACAAATTTGATGTGAGAAAAGACAAAACAACGGTCAATAACTATTAATCCCTTCAATAGCTATCGACCGTTAATATAGTAAAAGCTTAATTATTAGTGTATTTTAAAATTAAATCTATATTTTTAGCTTCTTGCTTTTGACCTTGCTGTAAATAAAGGGTTTTAGCATAGCGAAGGGATTTTTTACCTTCCGCTATATTTTTCTGACAAATTAGACTCATACCTTGCCCTTCATAGCCTAAAGCGATTTTGGAATCAAGAGAAATTGCTGTTTGAAAAGATTTTTGTGCATTCTTGCAATTAGCTTGATGCTTTTTATTCTGATTTTGTTGAAACGGTGGTATTTCATTCATCAGTTCGTAACCTCGTTCAGCATATTCCTGTGCCGTTTCAGGTTGCTTCTTAACCTCTGGTTTCTGAAAATTCTCCGTTACCGATTTGAACCAAAGGTCTACACCTATTATCATTCCAAACAAAGCAAACCCTAATATGTACGACAAAGGATTATTACTCATCAAGAATGATAATATTGTCATTTCATTGCGTTCTCTATTCCAACGTGGCATAGTTTTTGACTCCTTGACGATGTTGTAATTCTTTATTCCAGGTGGTTTTCGGCTGTAACTGAATTGAATGAGGTAAAAGCTTTTGAATGGCGATCGCACTTTTACCAGGGATGGTGATAGCTATATTTGGTACATTTCGTAGAAATCTTACAGGTGTATGAATGTGCTGCTCTACCGAGTCAATAGATAAGTAAAGAGTTCTGTCTGTATGAGGAGCGTTTAATATAGCTAGAGATAACGATTCAATTGGTGAAGCAGTTAACATTGCTGCTGTTATCGGATTATCCGACATTCTTCCCATACTCAGATGAAACCAACCACCAGAACGTTTACTTCCAGGATATAAACTAAAAGTATTCGCGGTATTTTTCAATGAGTGTAGATAAGCTCCGGTATTTTCAAAAGAAAGGTTTCGGGCTAAAAATACGGCGTTACTATTACTATCTGCATATAGCAAACCACGCTGATTAAGTGTCTGTGTCAATTTGTGGGGAATACAGTAATGGTTTTGGAAATATTTTTCAACTTCTTTCCAAAGACTTTTGTCGGGTACTGGTGGTACGAATATTTTTGTCGGATATTGATGTGCAATGCTTAAGGCTTTGCGAGCTACTTGATTAGTCACCGCAGCTAGCATCTGTTCCTCTCCGAATTTATCGCGTAACCAGATAAGTGCATCATCAAATTTACACTGATTGACTTGCATCACTAAGTCGATAGCGTTAGTTTTGGACAACCATCGGTTATCTAGATTTATCCCTAATTCGTAAGCAACCAAACCTAAAGGCAATTCTTCACGTTCAATAGTTGTTTTGAGTATTCTTAATTCTGACTCTAATTCTTGGCGAAGTTTTTCGTTCTGTGTTGCAGTTCGCTTCAATTCGGCGAATTGTTTGAGCAAGCGAGAACGTTGATTGAGTTGGTAGTTAATTATTTCAAACTCAGGATTCAAAACTTGAATGATTCGCTGTCGGTATTCCTCGCTAGATTCAGACATCCTAGTTTCCGGAAGAAAGCGTTCTAAATTTATAAGTTGTGAATCTTGATTTACGGCAGCATAGTATTTTTTGAGCGTGGTATAAGTCGCTTTACTACCTTTAATCCCGCGAGAGATTCCAAGATGTTCGACACCCCTTCCGAAACTATCTTGTAATTCGGATAATTTTATTTTTCCACCAAACAATGCCCGACAATTGAGCTTACCTTGCTCGTCCAACGGCACGATATAAGCGTGAATATGAGGTGTAATTTCGTCAAGATGTAATTCTGCTCTAACTACTCGTTCTTCCCAAGAAGAATACAACCAATTAACTGTTGCTTCCACGAAGTTATCTAAGCGTTGTTTGTCATAAGTTCCTGCTTCTTGAGGTGCATTGGGACGGAAATAGGAAGCACTTGCACTGAGCAACATTTCTATTGCAAGAACGGCATTTGAGCGGATTTTCTGCGAACCGATTGCATGTCTTACTAAAGTTGCTAAATCTAAATTGGAAGAATCACCAATAATTCGTATATTGGTTACTTCTGGGTTTGCATTGGGGGTATCTCTTTCTCGTGCGGTATGAGCTTCATTACCCTTGAGCATTCCCCAGCTTTTGATTTTCTGGATTTTACAGACGGCTAGCGGTATCATCGCTTTTGATTAGTTTTTATCTTCTTATGAATTGAATTTGCTATTCGGAAGCAAAGTTTTTGAATTTACGCAGTAAATGCAACTAAATTTTACCCTTAAAACAGGATTTTTACCTTACGTATGAATTTAAAACTACATTTATAAGTTACATATACTCTATGTATTTCCTTCTAATTAATCTGATTTAACAGCAAAGCTTATGTACTATTTTTAGCATTTACTGTTTTAAATTAATGTAATTATACACAAAATATTTTCTGTCTTTGTATGCTTAATATTTAGTCATAGCAATAGCTACAGTCTTTTAGTAAATATTTCTTCTACTTAAACCAAAAATAATTTTTAATACGATGAGTTTTTGCTGTAAATTCGAGAAAAAAGAATCTTCCTATTGCTAGATTGCCGCTTCTACTCCTCATTCGTTACTAAATAGAAAGATTGTTAAAGTTATCGAGAATTAAAAATGTTGAAAATTAAAACTGCTAACCACAAATCAATCTTGTTTGATTTATTATTTAGAGTGATAAGCATTGTTAATACCGATTCTAATAAGACGCTTGAAATAAATTTATTGAACGAAAACTGGGGTTTAATTTCAACGCAATAATTATTCAAGCCGCAAATAAAAAAATTGTGTAGTGTGTTTACAAATGAACTTTACAAATGAATTTACAAATGAACTTTACAAATGAACTTATCAACAGGCTGGAATATGTTTGGAGCGAAGTAAACCGAGCTAGATGATTTTATTATTTTATTCCAATACAATTACGCTGAATTTAGAGCCAAAAAGACGACCTATTAAAACCTCAAAGCATTGCTATAGGAATTTTACAACGAAGTGGTTCTCAAAAACTATGTAATAAGGATTTGGTGAGGAATATAGGAGGTAATTTACTCAAAGAAGGGTATTAGATAAAATTATTAATCCCTCATTTATCCCTCACAGCTTACTTGTTTACTACTCAATATTTACTCGCAATTTCTTCTTCATAAAACATGGGTAAAAATAATCGAAAAACAGCACAAAAAAATAGTACTCCGGTTCAATTAACTCTCGCGGCTGATATTGGTGGTAGCGGTTTGAAAGCAATTTATGCAAGCACTGACGGTAAAATTGGGAGTTTATTTATGGAACCGGAAGTAATTGCAGTACCCAAAGCTGCTATTGATGACTTATTACAAAATAATTTAGGAGTATGCGAACCTACAAATGCTGCTTGGGTGGGATTTGGAGGAAAGTATGCAGCGGTTGGATACTTAGCTGCATCGCGCTTTTATGCTAATGCTGGATTGAAGGAGCTTAAGTACGAACGAGGTTTGTACAAAGTGTTGGCAACCATTTGGGTGTTGTCGCAAAAGCTGAAGTTGAGCAATTGTTTCAAATTCGATTTGTGTGTATTGCTTCCAGCTAGCGAATATGAATCCAGAAAGAAATTTGAAAATATTCTGCGCTCCCTTATCAAGAACTTTGAAACCCCTTCAGGAAATATGTCACTGGAGTTGGGACGATTTAATTGTTATCCAGAAGGTGCGGGAGTATTTTTACTTCATTCCAAGCGAGTAGGAGTAGAAATCGGGCAGCGCAAAAGCGCAATAATCATGATTGGATATCGCAATGCTTCAGTCTTGGTAAGCTATCGGGGAGCCTTAGACAGCGGTAAAACTTCGGATTTAGGTATGGTGCGGATGATAGAAACCGTTATGACTAAAACCAGTGGATTGTCGGAATCAGATTTATGTAAAGCTATAGTTGCGAGCGGGTACGATATCAGCCCTACTCCTTTGTATAAGTTAACTCGCAGCACTACAGTTGCGGCTCGTAATGAGGAAGTAGCAATACTTGTAAAGGCAATCAAAGAAGCGAAAAATCTTTATATTGCAACACTCATATCCTGGTTAAACAACGTAGTTCCCCGCGATGTTGATGAAATTGTGTTTTGTGGAGGTACGGCAGATTATTTGAAGAAAGAACTTAATTCTCGTTATTCTGCTACACCTTGCATTTGGCACGGTGGGGTTGTAGTTCCCGATGCTGTAGATACGTACAAATTAGGAACGAGACTTACAGATGCTTATGGGATGTTTTTGTATTTCATGTCTGGTTCAAATTCTGTTGGTGAGGTAGCGTAAGTTGAAGAAACGGAGAGTTGATTACAGCATCAGATTTCAACCTTTTGTCGGAACTCCAGAAGAAAAAGTCCTAAATTATCTAAGACATCACCAATTGAATTCTGCTAATGCTTTGATAATGCAGGCAATTCGTCCTTACTGGTTGCCTTTAGTGTTACTTGAAGATGATGTAACTCCTTTGAATGTTAAACAACAACTAGGTAGAGATGCAGTTAGAGAGTTGTTGCTTCACGCTGATTATATTTGCTCATCTTTAGGATTGAAGCGGTTTTATAACTTACTTACAAGTGATTGGAATTTAGCTCAAACTAATAAATCTAATGAAGTTAAACCAGAAAACAGTTCTAATATTTCTTATAAAAATGAAACAAAGCTTGTCGGACAGTTAGAAGTGGAAGTAGGGAATGGGGAATGGGGAAGTCTGGGTTCGTTTTCTGAATAAATTGTTGTCACTTAAGCAGAGGTTTATCAAATGAGCGATACAGCAGAAAATCAACAACCAGAAAAAAGAAAGAGAGGTAGACCTAAGAAAAATACCAATTTCTCGAATGCTTCAAATAATAATTCACAAGGTATATCTATAACCATGCAAGAAAAACTTCAAATAGCTGAAAATTCAGATGCTGAGAATGGAATTAACCCATCTGGTGAAGCTTCTGCTCAAGATTGGGCAAAAGAATTGGAAGGTGATTCAAATTTACCCCATACAGAATTATTACAATCAAATACAGATGAAGATAAATCAGAAATTTCGTCTCAACATGAACCTGTAACTACTGCTCCAATATCTATTAACACTAATAATACTGCTAGCAATCAAGAAAAATTAGTCAAAATTCCCACAACTATTCATATTATAGACGGTGAAAAAGGAGGCGCAGGCAAGTCATTTGTTAGTAGAGCATTAATAGAATATTGCGCTTCAATAAAGCATAAAGTAGCAATCGTTGATGCAGATAAAAGCAACGAAGATATTTCTCAGATTTATGATAACGTGCATTCTGCTTTCTTTAGCGATGATGATAAGAAAGCCAATCAAGCCGACCACATTTTTGATTTAGCATTTGAAAAATCAGTGATTGTCAATTTACCCGCTCAAGTTTACTCAAAGGTGACTGACTGGATAAAGACGAATGATTTGGATGAGATAGGTAAGGAATATCAAATTACTTTTGTGAAATGGTTTGTATGTACGGGAGGTGTAGATTCTGTTGATTTCTTTATCAAATCTCTGAATGATTTGGGAGATAGAGTAACTCATGTATTTGTGAAAAATTTGGGATTATGCTCGGAGTGGGATTATGTAGATGAAATGCCAGATTTTCTCACTGCTAAAGAGACTCATAAATTTAAAGAGATGGATTTCCCAAAATTTCCATTCTGGGAACGAAATGTGATTGATAGGTTAGGAATTACTTTTAATAGTGCGCTTTCTCATCCTGAAATAAAGGTGATATCGAGACAGCGAGTCAAGAATTTTCTTGCAGAAGTCCATACAGCGTTCTCCGAGACGGGATTGGTTAAATGACACAGGAAGTTGCTCCTGATGATAAAAACTCAAATCGGGAAGAAAATGATCAAGTTAATAAGTTTCTGGCTGAAGCTTTGAAAGGTAAAAGCGAAGGGTTTAAAAAGCAGGTATTGAGTTTTGCTGTGAGTTGTGGTTTATCCCAAGATGACCCCTTATTTCTGATTTTGGTAGCTACCGGACAATTAGAAGTAATGTTAAAAGATGCGCCGGAAGTTCTACAAGTGTTGTTTGAAACTTGGAATCAAGATTTGGCTCGCAATTTACACCAAGTGGAAAAAGTTGCGGTAGAACGTCAGAAAGTTGCTATCGATAGAGCTGCTCACGCTTTAATTCGTAAAGCACAGTTTACAGAAAGCAGAAAACTTTTAACTTCTGTACTTCCGGCAGGTTTATTATTATTTTTCACCCTGGGAGTTGGAGCAATTTTCGGAATTTTAACGCCTCCCTGGATTGCTGGGATGATAAGCGGTGGATATACAAAGGTGCAATCAAGTACTTTAACCTGGGATGAGTTGGAAGCAATGAAATGGGCGATGTCTAGGGAAGGGAAGTTTGCTAGAAATTTGATTGATTGGAACAGGGGTTATTTGGACAATGGAGAATGCATTAAAGATGCTCAGAGATTGGGTGTAATTTTATCTCAGTACGGACGTAAAGCGAAGTCAGGACATTGTGTTGTTTGGGCTACTCCACCGACAAAGCGTAAGTTTGTAGAACCATAAGAGGCAGGGGGCAGGGGGCAGGGTGCAGGGTGCAGGGGAGAAGCATTCGTAGGTTTAAGAAATCATGTCAATTGCTCTAGAATATTTCTGTACTAAAACAGGTAAACCGATTGAAGTTGATGATAAACCTTTAATTGAGACTTTAGAAAATACTGCTGCGGAGTATCTTTATGGTAATGATGTTAAGTGGAGTATTGGTATCGTTTATCCTGGAATTTCAACCGAGGATGATTTGACTAAGCATCAAGATAAGTATCTTCAGTTTTCTAAGAAAGACCGACTGTACTTTTCCGATAAACCGGGATTACGGTTACAAATTTTTGACGAACCACATTTTGGTGCTGCATACGGTTCTTTACTATTTGGCGAATGCGAGTATTTTTCCGAAGTCGAAGATATTAAAGTGTTAATTGTAGATGATGAAACTGGGGAGTGTGGTGGGATTTTACCAGAAGAACAGGCTTTGTTACTTGTGGGAGATGGGGATGGACGGATTGACCATAAATTACACGAACAATTGGGCAATATTCCTTCTACTCAGTTCCAGGTTAGAGGGATTATTAAATCCCAGGAGGGAATCAATGCAAATCAATCCATTAAAGGCACTTTAGCACCAGTTAATCTTTCTAATATTGGAAGCGGTTATGATTTAGTGCTTTCTAAATCTCAATTGGGTAAGGGACGCAAAAATAAACTTTATAACGAAAAAACCGGGATAAGAATTAATCGACAAACAGAAGTGGAACCTGGAGAATATACTCTTACAATCGGTATTGGTAATCGCGAAAATGCTCGCACCCTAGAAGCTGCAACTGGCGCTCAATATTGGGTAGGATTGCCTGAAGGTGCAAAAAATGACGCTTTACCCAGGGTACAAGAGCGTTTAGCACAATTAGATAGTATTGCGAATGACCCTCGTAAGGTTGCACTAGATTACATTCAAAGGGTGGAAAGAAGACTCGCAGGTGATTTTAAAAGAGAAACCGGGACTAAGTTAATCCATGATTTTGATTTAGATGATTTCGGAGATGTGATTAACGAAGCTTTTGGAGATAACGACACTGAATTAATGTATCAACTTCTGAAAGCTGATTTAGAAGGACATTTGCAAATTATTGAAACACCAAAAGTTATTAACTTTTTATCAGAACATCTTCAGGAACAATATAGAGATTGCGCTACTGGAAGAGTTATCAAATTTCAGTCTTCGATGCTGATGACCTGCAACAGTTTGAAAGATTGGGAGATTTGCGATCGCACTAAACCCGAAGGTGCGAAAGTCTTATATCACCGTCCCCCAGTTGGTAATACAAACGTAATGGCAGTACTTACGAATCGCTTATTGGAAGGAGAAGAAGTCAATCCCGGTAGTATTCAACTTAATCGTCGCACAGCAGCGGCTCTTAATAGTGACTGCGATGGTGATAAACCTTTAACTGCATTGGCTCAAGATTTTCCCAGCACCACCCAAGAAATTCAGTTCAAGACTCAACCGGAAAACCGCTATCCAGAAAGTGTTTTACTCCAAAAAGCAGCTTACTGTGGAAGTTTTGAGAAGATAGCTTTGGAAGCTGCTCATGACAACATTGGGATTGTAGCTAACTTAGCTATGAAAGCAATAGCAATTGAATCGGAGTGCAGTCAAATTCCTGCCAACGAACAAAGAACATTTTTAGCAAATTTATCAGCTAACCTTGCTCGATGCGCTTCTTATGATTTACCTAAAGAAGCAGAACATTTACGAGAGTTATTAAATGATTTTAGCGAATATAATCGTCGTCTAAACTTTGAAAATCAAAGTTCAAATAATTCATTTCAAGACTACTTAATACCACTACAGGAACCAGAATTAAATAATACTATTACATCCGAACAAGTTTCGGAAGGATTAGCAAAAGCAAGACAGCTATTTCATCATTTATCTGGTGTAATTGACCAACAGTTAAAAATTGAAGGACAAAGCGGTAAAAGTGCGCTGCGTAGTGACCCAGAAGTCATAAAATTATGTACAGAATTATGTGCTTATCCTCAAGTTTACGCTCTTGAAGACCGTAATAAAAAATGGGCTTATCTAGATAAGCCGATTAGAAGTAATTTACATACCGCACTTGATTTATTAGTTCAAGAAACTAACCAGCATTTTGAAAGTAATGTTCTTACCCCTCGTCCGCTATCTCAATTTAGAGATTTATTTAAAGATATTGATTTTAATTCTTCACAGCTTGAGATTGCAACAACTTACAAGCAAGAATATGAAGGATTAATTAGAGCAGCGCACGATATTAAGCAACAAGTAGAAATAAATCGACATCAACCGAATTTAAGAATGGTAGCCAAATCTAAGAAGGGGAATCAAATAGAAATTCGATTGAATCAAAAAGATACCAAGCATCACCAAGCTTATTCGCTCAATAAAATGCAAATTTCTCTACTTAAAGATAAGAATCACTATAAAACCTTTGCTGTAGTACCGGGAGAAACTACCATAAATAAACGTGGGGAGATTGTACCAGCAAAAAAGCAGTTGGGATTGTTAGCGGAAGCTTCTATAAGTGAGAATAAAGAGACTTTTCAAACACTACATCAAAAGAACAAAAGTAACTGGATTGAACTTGGTAAACTTGATATTGATATTAACCCTGCTCTTAATTCTTCTCATGAGAAAGCTGCTTTCAAATTAGCCTATGAATATGCTGCCAAAACTAGAGAAAATATTCCAGAGAAAGAAAGATTAGCCATAGCAGCAGCGATGTGGAATCTATCATCCAAACGAGTAAAAGAAGAATACGATATTAATAAGCGTGCTGGTGCAGTTTTTGCTATTTTTGGAGAAGAGATTAAAGAGCAGCTTAATCAACTTCAGTTTACCGAACTTACAGTTGTGGGAACTCACAGAGATGCTTCCGAACACAAAGGGAGAGCTTGGAAAGGGGAGAAAGTCCCGATACAAATTGAACTAGCTCCCAGCTATATTGATTCATCATCCCAGGGACGTTGGTTAATCGCAGAAGGGAAAAAACTGGGAATGCTTTCACCTTCCTATGCTCAACTTCCAATAAATGCGATCGCCAAAGCTACCATAACCAGTGAAGCAAGTACAGGGGTGATTATTACTACACCAAAAGGCAATTCAATTGATGTGAATAAGTTAAAATCGGGAGCTTTTGCTGATGTGGATTGGAATAAACAGGTTTATCAAGCTATTGTAACCATTTCCGTTAAACCTAGTAGAAATCCTCAGAAACCAGATATCGGAATTGCAATGATTAAAGACAAGAAGTTAGGAGAATTAAAACCCGAATCATTTGAGAAACTTACAGCAGTATTGAAAGCTCATAATATTCCGATACAGGGTTACACCGTCAAAGGTAAAATTACCGCTGCTCCACCTTCAGCAGCAAAAGTTGTAGTTGATGCGAGTACGGTAGAGTATCCCCAAGAGTGGAGTATAATTTCACAGAATGACATAAACGAAAATAAACTTTTATTAGCACAACAAATTCAAGCTAATCGTACATTGGAAGTTGCACCAATTATTCATGCTTTTCTTTCAACTCAGGACAAAACAACGGTAGCAGGGAAGTTAAATACAGTAAGCTGGAATCCACAAACGCAAGAGATTACTTTATGGACTAATGGTTCATCTAATCCGAAAATGCGAGTTAAATATTCCGATGGGGAGTATCAAGCATTGTCAATTGGTAATACTATTGAAGAAATTGAAGCTAATGGTTTAAGCGAAGCAGATGTTCAACACTTTCAACAGATAGCACCTTCTATTTTCGCGAGAATCGCTGGAAAACAATCGGTAAAAATAGATAATAATATGGAAAATAGTTACTAATATTTTCGCTTAAATTTAATTTATTACTAAAAAGGAGGATTTATAAAATGACTCAAAAGAAAGAATATATTTCGATTCGTAATCCTTATCAAGACAAGACATCAGGGGAATTATTGGCAGAAGGTAAGCTTGATGTTGACCAACTATATTATCCGACCAGTGATGACTTAAAAAAAATGGCAGAACGAGATAAAGAAAACGAAGAAACTGAGAAACTTGTTAATTCTGAAGAATTTAATCAAATGATTGAGGAAAATAGAAATAATCAGGATTCTGAAGACATAGAATTTTGATTTGTTTACATTTTAAGAGACGCTTATGGAAAGTTACCACAAGCGTCTTCTGATAAATTAGTATTCGCTTGCAAGCATTATCGTCATTACTCGAAATGTTTTATCAACGTTGTATGGTTCCTCTGAACCAATACCTTGTTGATATTTTTGTCGGTCAAAGTAATCTATTTTAAAGAAAAACTTTTCATCAAATAGCTCTATCTTACCCATATCATGTTCTTTCCAAGGGTCGTTATTTTCATTGAAATCGCTAAATTGCTTTACCGCTTGAAGTAATTTTTGTAGCTGATTTGTATTTAAACAACCGACGACCTGCGTAATGACTACTTTTCCTAGCTTGGCATCAAATGTTTGACGAAATTTATCGTTAAGAGCGCAGATTTGAGCAGTTGAGTTTTTCTCGGTTTGATTTGTCATTGTTCTCACCGTTATTTTTCAACCCGGCTTGCTCTATATTTAATTTTTAAATAGAAAAAAACCTGTGTCAAATAAGTAAATCCCAGACACTAATAAAAATTTTGTCACAGCAATAATTAAAAGATTTTGCTTGCGCTTTTATCATATACAGTTATTATAAAAAATGCATTTAAAATTAGGAGTCAAATTAGGTGAATAGAATAAAGCTAAACTGCACTTGATAAATGCGTATCACTAGTAAAAAAAGATGACTTGAGTTAGGAAGGCTGACCATAAATTTAAATAAATAGTCAAAGAATATACATTTCTATGTTTAGCATAAAACGAAGAGATTTCTGTCGTCATATGATATTGGGTTCAGCTTTTTTCGCTGGAAGTATAGCTACAAACTCTAGTTTTGCAATAGATTCTAATTATTCTCAAAATAAATCGCGTTATAAATGGGTAGTTTTATATTGGATGCCATACGATAACGACCTTGTGCGTTTTGGTGAACCAATTGTTGAAATGTTAACCCAAGGTACGCAAAACTCGGAAAATTTGGTAGTGGTTCAATCAGATTATTGGGGCGATTCAAACATGCGTCGTCGCCTATTTAGTAATGGAATTGTAAATGAGATTGATATAGCAGGAGAAGATAGTAGCGATGTATCTGCTTTTCGGGATTATCTTAATTGGGCAAATCTAAATTTTGAAGCACAGCATTGGGCAGTTATTATTGTTGGTCATGGTGGAAAAATTAACGAGGTAAGTCCTGACGATCATAAAGCAATTGATAAAAAGCGAACGTGGATGGGGGTTGATCAATTTGCAGATGCGGTTAGTAGTTTTAATCGGGCTACTAAGGTCGGAGTGGAACTGCTTTTCTTCCAAAACTGCAACAAAGCGACATTAGAAGTTTTATACGAAGTTAGAAATTGTGCTAGATATACTCTTGCTTCTCAGCTTGCACTTGGCGCACCTAATTACTACTACAAAGGATTTCTCAACCGTTTAAAAGATCCATCAGTTAAGGGGCGTGAAGCAGCTATAGCAATTATGGATTCTGAGCGAATAGATATGTATCACACGCTTACTTTAGTAGATAATCAAACTGTTAAACTCATTCCAGAAAAACTTTCACAGGTACTCAAGCGCATTATTAACAAAGGTTTGCCAGCAATCAAGCAATCAGAACTCTCAACTTACCACTATTCTGGCGAACGGCATTGCGATGCACTTTTATTGCTCAACTATCTTTCAAGAACTAACAATCGAGTTCAAAATGAACTAAGCGATTTTGCTGAATTTCTGCTTTCATCAGTTACCGTGTATTATAAAGCAGGAGGAGAACTCTATGGTAGCTTTTATAAAAATACCAATTTAGAAAAACTATGTGGTATGAGTTTATATCTTCCAGAAAATAAGCAGGAATTTTATCGCTATTGTTCACTTGATTTATATCAAGAAGTTGCCTTAGTTGATTTATACAGAAAAATATTTAGCGTCTGATTGAATTCTTAATTTTTTCTTCTCTTAAGTACTTATTTATCCGTACTTTAGAAGATTTATCTGATTGATTCGGCTGAATTTTATCATCTCTTGCGTACATTTTATGAAGTTGACTACACTTGTCTCTTTTTTTTGTATAGCTTAAGGCTGTTGTAAAATATCAAGCATCGCTTGCTATCAACATAATGTTTTCTATCTCTACAATAGAATCTAGTTCAAAATCATTAGGTAACATCAAAAGCATCCAACTTTTATAACTGTAATTAGTTGATTTTGTTAATGGATGATAATTAAACAACTCGGTAACAGCTTCGCAGAAGATATCCATTCCATGAGCTTCTAATATTTCCTCTAATTTATCACTACATTCAGAAATTTGATTTGGATTTAACTCAGAATTAACTTTCATGATTTTATGGTATTTAATAATGGTTTTCATCCTTAGCACTGCTTTCGTTAAAGAGTACACAATTGAATTTTTATAGGTTTTTCTTGATAACCTACTCTTATAATTTTAGCTATCACCCGTCCTTGCTCAATTGTTAGTTCAAGTACTCCTAATAAATTCTCAACTCCATCTTGAACTTCAACTATGGCAATATTTTCTTCTATAGTAGTAACTATAAAAACTGTGTCATTACATTCAGCACTTTGTAAAACGAAATTCGCGCAAATAGGAGTTTTCATACTCATCCTTAGCTATAAAATTAGAAGCAACACAATTTACTGAAAAAAAATAAAGCTGAGTCATAAATTAACCCAGCCTTATTATTATTTTTCTAATTAATTAGAACAACATTCTGACAAGCTTTGCTCAACAACAGAAACATTTTTGATATCGCTGTCTTTACCGTCCCAATCGTATCCATGTTCTTCAGCCCAAGCTTTCGCTTCCTCCAGTTTGCTAGTACGAGAACTGACTACTCTTCTCAAATCAACATCACTCAGTTCTTGAGATACCGTATTACGTGCCATTAAGGTTTCAGCGTGCTTGAGATTAACTTGTTCAAGTTCTTCTTGTTGTTCGAGTCGTTTCATCTCGTTGCGCTTGTTCATGCGTTCCTTATTTAGCACTATTAGTAATTCACTCAAAGCGTAGATTATTTTCACCCGAAGTTCATTACGATATTCTTGTTCCTCGGTACTTAAATAATCTTCGGAATCGAGTTCTATCCATTCTTCAATTTCATCAGAAGTAAGATTACATTTGATTTCGATTAACCGATGCTGATGTTCTGGTTCCAACAGCAAAATATCTAACTGCTCGACTATGTAATTCCGAAGATTCTTATGAATATCCTGAAGTTGCTTCTCGTCGGGATTTTGTTTATCAATCATGGAGATATCACCGACACCAGATGCAAATATTTCGGTTAAACGCTGATGCTGCCAACCATAATAGGCTTTCATATCATACTCTGGTGGAGTATAACCTCGGCGATCGCCTTCGTTATCAGCATAAGGATTTTGATATTCGTTACGGTATCCAGGAGCAATCAGAAATTGTTGCAATTCTCCTTCTTCTTTAGCTTCTGACCACAGTTGCTTCCAGTCAAGTAGATTTATGGCTTGAGATTTAGTTTCATACCACAAGGCTGCAACGCGGTAGTAGTATTGAATTGTTTCTTTGCGAGCAGATGTTTGTTGACCTAATTGGCGATTCTTTTTGATGTTAAGCATGATTGAAGTGATATAGTATTCAAGATTGTCTGCACCCTTTAATAATTCAATTAAAGAGTTATTTATTCACCTTTTTTAGTGCGAAGCACATTACATTAGGGTTGATTTTTTTAGTTTCTGCAATTAGTTTTTACGGGATTACAGAGCGGACACAAACTAACCGGACTATGGCGTTGTTTAAGTTGTTTTTCTAACTCGCGATTGCATTTTGACCAGTGACGAACAAGTTGCAATTTATATTTATAATCTTGCACAACCGCACGAGTTATTTTTGCACCTGTGCCACCGTTATGTTCTTCTAAACGCTTTTTTAAACTTCTGCTGGTATAGCCCAAATAATGTTGAGCAGTTCCTTTCGGATTTTTCAGATTTCCAATTGGTTGTGAGAAATGTAAAAGATAAACATAGCCCATAATATGCACCGCTTAGATTGTTTTTGCAACCTAAGCAAGTGCTATTTTAGGTAAAATAAATTCTTCTCACATTAAGCTTTATCTACAACTTGAAAATCTTCTTCAATTAAACCCAATTCTTTATTCAAAGCGGATTGTTCTTTCATTACTGCTTGTAATTCTGCTGCTTTAGAAAACGGTTGGTCTTTTTGAAGAGATAAATCTTTTTCTGCTTGTTTTAGTTTTTGAAGTTGATTTTCTGCTTGTTTCAATTCTTTATCAATACCGCTATTTACACAATATTCCAAAGCAGAAATAGTTCCTATCGGAGTCTTTTTCACAGAAGCTTTGTAAATCGCATTTCCGATTAGTTGAATCGTACAACCTCCAATATCATGTACGATTGATAAATCAAATCCAGCAAACTGACCAAGTGAAAAAGTACCGTATTCGACTTTGATTTCTAAGTCCCGTACAATAGCGTTAATATGCTCACCTGCGGCTTTACGCTTAATCACTCGCACTTTCTTACCATCATTCGTATAGAAATTAATACTAAACCTATCTCCAGCAACAGATACAGTACGGTTACTGTCTGCTTTATGATTTTGTAATTTGATGCTAATTTTCTCAATTCTATCGGGAAGTTTCTCTAAATCTCGATGAATGGTAATTTGCTGATTAATATGGTCGCGCTCTTCTTGGAGTAATTTAGCAACTTCTGAATCTAACTCTACTTTACGCATCAACCTGGGGTCGCCGCTAGCGGTTGCCATGACTTCGGCGTAAGATAAGACGATATCGGTACAGTCATCAATGCTACGAGCGGTATTTCTCCCAGCTAAAGCAGCTTCTATAAATTCGGCTTTGGTTTTAGAAGTTTGATACAAGTAACCATCTGGACTTAACCCTGCAACTTTTTTACCTTCTGCATCCTGATACGGTTTACCCTGGGTAACGTATCGATATATCTTAACTTTAGAGTTGTAATTACCTTGTCTAACCGAACGTCCTGCTCTTTGTGTATGGTCTGTAGGTCGCCAAGGACAATCCAAGTCGTGGGCTGCAATTACGTAATCTTGAACGTTTGTCCCAACACCCATCTTGGCTGTTGAACCAATAAATACCCGAATTTTTCGTTGTCGTACCGCTCGGAATAAAGCTGATTTCTGTTCGTCAGTTTTAGCATCGTGGATAAATGCAATTTCTTCAGTTGGTACACCACGTTCTATCAGTTGGCTTTTTATATAGCTATAAACCGTAAATCTATCTGAGTTGTTTTCCTTCGGGGTTCCCACATCGCAAAATACCAGTTGAGTCAAACGTTCGGCTTGCGTCGCTTCCCATATTCGGAAGATATTATCGATTGCAATGTCAACTTTGGTGGGAAAATGGCTTAAAGCATCTATTTCTTCCGGTTCGAGAAATTCACAAAGCACGTCTTGGCTTAAACAACGTAAATCAACCACCCCTTGACGAATATGGGTTGTAATTCGAGGCATATTATCTTCTGTTGATTCTACCTCTCTTGCTTTGATTGCTTCAGCTCTTTGAGCAACGTAATCAAAAAACTTGAGTTGTTCTTCTGTCGCTGGTACTTCTTGAGTAACATACTCTTTCTCTGGTTTGGGTAAATTCAAATCTTCGTCAGTTAGGATATCTGCAACCTGCCAGAATAACTGTCTCCACTCCGGAATATTATTAAACACTGCCAATCTGCTTTTAACTTCCAGAGTTCCTTGGGGAGTAATTTCGGCACCTACTTTGATTTCTGCAAAGTTTGACACCCAAGCATCAAAATGTAACAGTCCTAATTGCTGTAAAGTTTCGTACTGTAGATATATTTGATTGACCCAGGCTTCAGCTAAAGTGTTGGTAATTGGTGTAGCTGTCATTAAGGCAACACCCCGACCTGCACCGTGCTTGTAACTCATATAGCGAGTTTTCATCAGAAAATCTTTAGCACGGTAAGAAGCACTGCTGGGAACTCCTAAGACTCGATTTATTTTGGTGTTGAGGTCGAGATTTTTTACCTGTTGCGATTCGTCGTAGAAAATCCAATCAATACCCAACTCATCAAAAAATACGGTATTATCCTTAGTTTCTGCATTAGCTACCGCATTAATATTTTCTGATAATCGCGTCAATTTCTTTTCTAAATTCTTCATTACCCGTTTGGTACGTCTACCGTTGCTTTTGGCTGCAAGGTAATCAGTTTCTACCATTTTTGATTCTTCTTCTAGAAATTGCTTAATCGTATCTGGATGCAAAGGTAATTTACTAAAAGCTGTATGACTCAGAATGATTAAATCCCAATCTCCCGTAGCAATTCTCGAAGCCAACTCGCGTCGTTTTTTAGCTTCCATTTCGGCACTTCCAGCAATCAACAATCGCATTTGAGGATACATTTGAATTGCTTCACTAGCCATTTGTTCTGGTAAATGGTCCATTACTACTAAGCAAGGTTTGTAGCAAATTCCCAGACGTTTGAGTTCTTGAGAAGCTGCGATAGATTCGCTTGTCTTACCTGCACCAACTGCATGACCTAGTAAAGTATTTCCAGAAGATATTATTCTCCAAATCGCGTTGAGTTGATGGGAACGTAATTTATTGCGCCATTGTGGGTTCATTCCTGGTAGCTCCAGATGCGAACCGTCGAAATGTCGCGGCACAAGGCTATTGTACTGCTGGTTGTAAGTTTGAGTAAGTCGTTCCGCACGTTGGAAATCGCTCCAAATCCAACGTTTAAATAATTCTTTAAGATTTTCTTGCTTTGTTTGAGCAATTCTTGTCGCTTCTGGATTTTCTACATAGGATTCATCAACTTTATCTCGAACTATAGGAACCCGAAGATTTAGTGCTAATTCAATTAGTTGATGTGCCATTATCCGCTCTGTGCCATAAATTTGACAGTTATTTTGAGATTGAAGCAGATTTTTACAAATTTGTACTTCCCAAGTCGCAGTTGCTTTACTGTGATAAACATAGATATCGTCAGCATCTACATTTAAAGTTTCAGCGATAAAATCTGTAATATCTTGAGTTGGAATCCAAGGAGAACCCAAACGCACGTAGATATCTCCTGGAAGCAAGGGAGTTGGTTGGACTTTTTCTAAAGCTTCGACGTTGACTTTTAATTCTGGATTTGTTTTTACCGCACTTTGAGCAATTTCTAGCTTGTTTCTGACGTTACCCGACAAATATTCATCGCTTGTTACCCATCGTTCAAGTTTTGGGTCAAAATGAATTAGTTTATCCTTCTGTAATTCACAAATAATATCTTGTGGAGGTTGGGAAAGTAATTTCGTCATGAAATCTATATCAATACGTCCCTTCTCGCTCAAACTATAAATTAATGCATCCAATGCTGTATCTGCACTTGTTTTTGGTTCATATTCACGGATGGTGCGTTTGCTAAAAATATCAGTTTTACTTGCTGTCTTACTATCGGGGTCATAGTTTTCTAGTGCGAGTAATAACGGATACTCTGGGTCTGATGAAAATACTCGACGATTACCTACAGAGTGTAAATATCCGTAGCTTCTAATAAAACTGTCGTAAGCATGATTGAGACGTTTTTGTGCTTGAGATAATTGTTTGTCAGTACCACCACAAGATTGGATAAAGAAAACCTCTTTAACTACTTCTCGCAACCGAATCAGCCAGAATAAGCGCAAACGAGGTATACCAATCACGTTTATCCGCTCTAATTTTCCCTCCATAACTTGCCAAGGATGGTTCTCGTACCAAATCAAGGAAAAAGGTTTGATTTTATTTTGTAAATCTGGAGGAATTAATATTGATTTTGATTTTCTAGTGATTTTATTCTTTGGTTTTGCATCTTCAGTTTCGAGATAAATTCCTTCTGGTAGACGGGT
The DNA here is from genome assembly GCF_000316665.1 of Rivularia sp. PCC 7116. Lineage (GTDB taxonomy): Bacteria > Cyanobacteriota > Cyanobacteriia > Cyanobacteriales > Nostocaceae > Rivularia. The sequence goes on from NC_019678.1 coordinate 6,164,552, forward strand.
AAATGCAGTTCTAATCGCTGATATTAAATCTCTTCCATCGCTTGCTAACCCCAGACGATTAGCTCCACCATAAAGTTTGTCTACGGTTAGTTTTCCTAGAAGCATTTCTGGATTATTTTTATAGTAGCAAGGCATCAATAACGGCGAACCATCGGAAGATGTTAATCCGCTATCGCAAACTTCAAGCCATTGAGTTGAAGATGGTTCTTGTTCGGGTTGACGCTTTTGTAAAATAATTAAATCGGTGGTGACTTGAGTATTAGTGAATGCCATGAAAGCATTACTGGGTAAGCGCATTGCTCCTACTAAGTCAGCGCTTTTTGCAAGTAATTCCCGTACTCCCCTACTACGACGAGATTGTAGTGTTCCAACAGAAGTAATAAAAGCAATTAATCCACCAGGACGAATCAAGTCAAGGGATTTGATAAAGAAGTAGTCGTGTAGATTGTAAATTGGTAGTTTATTGTATTTTGGGTCGTTAGGGGTGATATTGCTAAAAGGTACGTTACCGATGGCTAAATCAAAGTAATTTCGTGGTAGCATCACATCTTCAAAACCCTTGATATAAATATCGGCTTCCGGGTAAAGTTGTTGAGCAATGCGACCTGTGATTGAATCAAGTTCGATACCAGTCCATTTAGCACGACGATTCCAAGGTGTGGGTGCGAGTCCCAGGAATAAACCACAACCCATACTCGGTTCTAGAATACGACTTCCGCTAAAACCAAGATGTTTTAGTCCTTGATAAATTTCTTGGATGATTTCTGGTGTGGTGTAGTATGCATTAATAATGCTTTTTCTAGCTGCTTGATACTCTGTTGGTGTGAGTAATGCTTTTAGTTGATTACCAAGATGTTCCCAACTAGGTTTAAGAGGTTCTTCAAATATTTCTGGTGCAATTCCCCAACCTAGATATTCGGCAAGGATTTGTTGTTCAGTAGGTGTGGGATAACGGTTTTCTTGGTCAAGTTTTTTGCTTAATTTGATTGCTTCAATATTCTTAGCAGCTTTAGTTTTTATTCCTCCTTTACCTATAGTGTGAGTGAGTCGGAAATTTTTAGGTAGAGTAGTTTGAGTGTTTTGATAATTGATGGTTTGCTCGAATAAAGATAGTTGATAGGCTTGTGTCATTAGAGTGAATATGATTTATTTTCACCCCAGCGTCAGCAATGATTATTTTAATTAATAGAAAAACTTTAGCTATTATTTGTAAATATCGAACGCTATTTCTAGATAATTATTATTTTCGGTAAAATGTAATCCTTTAATTAATAGTAAACGCTTTTACTATCGATTAAAAATGTAGATTTCTCTAAGTCCGACTTCAATTGAGAAATAGGAGTCAATAAACCAATCTTGTGCAATTGCTTTCCAATCAATATAAAATGCGGGAATATTTAATTCTTCAAGCTGTTGAATCTTTCCGCACTCTTCCCACATCTGGTGAACAAAATCTTTTTCGTCTTCGTATTCACCTAAATAACGGTCTTTAAAATCTTCTTCTGTTGCATAATTGCTACCGTAGTGTTGGTAGTAAACAGCATAAGCTTTACCATGTTCTTCAAGGAGTTGCGCTAATTCAGAGACTGTTTCTATATCTTCGTATTCACTAAGCTGTATTCCTTGCCAGCATTCGTAATCATGTATTGCCCATTCGTCGCAAGATTCTGTATCTGCAACTGGCGACCATGAAAGCATCCATTTAATATCGTCTTCGATATCTTCTGGTTGTTGAGTGCCATCAATCCACAAGCCATGTAAATACCCAGCATTATAAGCACTAAGACAGGCTACATAAATTTTGGGCGTTTCTTCATCTGTACATTCCCTTTCTTCATCAGGAAATGGCAACATACATCTTAAACTAGCATTTCTTTTAACAACTTTTACTTGAACTAAAGCAATAGCTAAATTTAAAGCTCTCAAATCAATATTTTGAATAAATAAAATATTATCCAAACGTTCAACATTGTAAAGCTGTTCTGCTACAGATACAGCATCTTGTTCTGAATCAAATATTATATTCATTGTCAAAGATTTTTGTTTAATGAAGTGAAGGGGCAGTTTTAAAACTTACCCCATGTGTTAAAAATTAGCTATTAGTTATTGTTTTACACCGTTACCGTTTTGCAAAAATTCTGATACTTGGATTTGACAATCACAACTTTTAATTTCTTCTAGTTCCCATTGTAAAGTTTCTATTTTTTGATTAATTTGTTGTTCCGTAACGCTGCGAAGATTGTTCAACAACTTTTCTAAAATAGGTATCTGGTTGGGATGAAATTCAATTGTAAATTTTTCGTTGTCAGCATAACAAATAACAAGTTCAACGAAACCAGACAGAATAAAGGTATTTAAGTAAGTACTATCTAATAGTTTGATGGTCGTTGAACGATAAATTTCTATGTTGCTTTCCATTGTTTTAAATTCATAATTTTTCAACCCCTGCAACAGCAAATTCCATATTGATTTTAAATAGGTACTTTTAGAATATTTTCTATATTTAGTAATGTGTATTATCTTGATTTTGTAACGAAGCTTTTAGTTAATTAATTTGGATTTCAACAAGCTTTCACCAACCTCTGTTTCAACTGCGTATATCGCTCCTGAGATTTCCTAGAACGAACGCACATACCGATCGCTTTCTTACTACCAATAATAATCGCCAACTTCTTTGCACGAGTTAAGCCGGTATACAATAAATTCCTGCTCAACATTACGAAATGTTGCGAATATAGTGGCAAAAATACAACCGGATATTCCGAACCCTGCGACTTATGAATACTGACGCTCCAAGCTAAAGCCAGTTCATTCAAATCAGCATAATCATAAATCACATCACGCTCTTGGAACTGTACGATAACTTCCTGTTCCTCAGTGTCAATATGAATAATAAAACCCATATCCCCATTAAAAACTTCCCGCTGGTAATCGTTAGTTAATTGAATAACGCGATCGCCAACTCGAAAAATTATCCCACCCCTTGTTACTTCTACCTTCTGGGGACTAGGAGGATTAATTAATTTTTGCAGTACGTTATTAAGGTTGCGCGTACCCACTAAACCTCTAGTCATTGGTGCGAGTACCTGTACATCAGTAACTGGATTAAAACCAAGTTTGGGAATCAAATCTGTAATCAACTCGCTAATTGCTTGTACTCCATGTTCCGGTTGAAATCCTCCTCCATGCCACAAACAATCCGATTCTGGGGAATCGGAAATTGTTTCAATCAAAGGATATTGTCCGCGATTTATTTGGTGAGATGCGGTAATAATTTTACTACTAGCAGCTTGACGAAAGACTTGGGTGAGTCGCACTACCGGAACTTTACCCGAATGAATTAAATCTGCCAAAACGTTACCAGCACCGACTGACGGCAGCTGATCTATATCCCCAACAAGAAGAAGTTGGGTATCATCCGCTACTGCTTCAAATAACGAATATGCCAAAAATAAATCAAGCATACCAAAATAATTCGTAATTCGTAATTCGTAATTATTTCTGTTTAAGTTTTTTAGTAGAAGAAACTAATATCTTGCCAATTTCATTAGCTTCTTGAAGCAAAGAATCAAACTTAGATTTCTCTACTAACTCAGATTCAATTATAATTTCCAACCAGTATTGAGTTTCTCTTGCTTCTTTCAATGCAATTTCTAATTTACTAATAAAATCTTTGTCAGACTGTGCCGATTGTGCCTCCCGAACATTGGCTCCAATAGATGTTCCAGAACGAAGTAATTGGCTTGATATTATTCGATTAACTCCTGGTTTTTCATCTAGGAAGCAACAAGCTTTTATAATTCTAACTGCAAACTTTTTAGTTCTGTCAGTTATACTAATATTATTAATCATCTTTATAATGTCAACTAACTATTAATAATTATCTCATATTCAGTTTTTAAATGTAATCTTAATTAATTACGAATTACGAATTACGAATTACGAATTATTCTACCCATCGCTTTCCATAATGAAACAATAGTCCGGGTGCAAAAGGTTTTACCAACACCGGGACCACCTGTAATAATCATGATTTTTGAGTAAGCTGCCGTTTCAACTGCTTGTAGCTGCTCCGTTGATAATGAAACTTTGCGGCTTTGGCTAAAACGCTCCAACCAATTATGGACGCGGGGTATGTCTGTATTTATTGCTTGATGCAACCGAGAAAGTATCAGTTGAGCTAGGTTTTGTTCGGTATGGAAGAAGGTTGGTTTGTAGCAAAGTAATGTTTTATCAGTATCTCTTTCTCTAACTAGTTCATCACTGAGGGACATATCGCAGATAACTTTTGTTAGAGCATCTTCTTGTGGTTGATGTTCGTCAGTTTTTAACTTTTCACAAAGCTGTTGTATTAATTCCGGCTGGGGTAAATAACAATGTCCCGAATCTGCTGCTTCGCTTAAAACGTGAATAATACCAGCTTTATATCGAAATTCCGAATCTGGAGGAACACCCAAATTACGAGCAATTTTATCCGCAGTAAGAAACCCAATTCCATAAATATCGGTTGCTAGCTGGTATGGGTTTTCGTTAACTTTATTGATTGCTAAATCACCGTAATTTTTGTAAATCTTTACCGCGTAGGTTGTTGAAACACCATGACTTTGAAGAAATACCATCACTTCTTTTATGGCTCGTTGCTCCTTCCAAGCTTTCTGAATCATGGCAATACGTTTCTTTGCAATGCCATTCACTTCTTGCAACCGTTCAATTTGGTTATCAATAATATCGAGGGTTTCTGTACCAAAACAAGCGACGATGCGTTTTGCTGTTACAGGTCCAACACCCTTGATTAAACCGCTACCTAAATACTTTTCGATTCCGGTGATTGTTGCTGGTTTGGTTTCTTTATAGTTAGTAACTTGAAATTGCAAACCATATTGCGGATGTTCTCGCCAGAAACCATTTAATTGAAGAGTTTGTCCGGGCTGAATACCTGCAAAGCTGCCCGTAATTGTAGTTAATTCCGATACCCTTGGACGCTGCAACCGCGCTACCGTATAACCCGATTCTTCGGAGTGATAGGTTAAGCGCTCAACCTGTGATTAAAGAAAAGGTTCAGCGTAATGAGACTGTAATTAAGTTACTTAAGCAGTTTAAAATTGACCCAGAGCATCCACCGGGAGATTTTAGTGGGGTATATGCTTATACTCTTGTAGAATATGGTGTTGGTAAGCCACAGCCCATTCTTGAGTTGTTTCGTCAGCAAGAAATTAAAGCAGCGTTTCGCAAAGCATTTGACCATAACAACCCTTCAATATTGCTATCTGAGATAGATGCTTTTGTCGATGCTTATGCTTTGGGTGATGAAATCAAAAGTTTGAGAGTTGATATCAAGCGGGAAATTGCAGCGTTTTACATCGTGTTTTCGCAAGTCGCGAAACTTACCCGCAATCCAGCAGATACGATGATGAGCCAGCAAATTGGCTCTTTACATACAAATATCAAAAATATTCAAGAGCAGCTTGATAGAATGCCGACTCTTGAAGGTATTCGTACAGAAATTGCGCGGTTAGCAGCACAGAATTATCCAGCATTACCCGACAATAATGTAGAGACGTTGTATACAACGTCTTTGCAAGATGAAAATCAATGCAGAGCCATAGCATTAGCTCAACAAATGCGTGGTTGGTTTGAAACTTTGGGTTACAGCTTTGAAAATCATGAAGTTTGGGCGGAAGAATATTTTGAATTTATCATTAATATTCCTGTAAGACGTAGTTTTGACCGCATCCTAGTACGGGGAATTGCTGGAGAAATCGGACTTAGCGATGTAATGGCTTTGCGCTCTTCGGTGCAGGAACAAAAAACTGATGAAGGTTGGTTGGTAACTACTCGTCGAATTTCTAGAGCTGCGCGGGATGAGGTTAAGAAGGAAGACAACCGTTTTCTCGATTGCTACACTTTTGACGAACTGATTGACCTTGATGCTGATTTTAGCGGTTATGTTAATTGGTTGGAAGCGGAAATTAAACGGCGAAAGGTTGATACGTCGTATGTACCTTTAGCCTGTACCAAGGAAGAACTTGACCCAGTTACTAGACAACGTATAGGTGTTAGCCATTACGAGGAAGAAGACGGTTGGATTGATGGCTACATTGATTTATGGTTGGATGACCCCGCAAAAGAGCATATTTCTATACTGGGTGAATTCGGTACTGGTAAAACTTGGTTTGCTTTTCACTATGCTTGGACTGCATTACAACGTTACAAAGATGCTCAAAGACGCGGTTTAGAGCGCCCCCGCTTACCTGTAGTAATTACTTTACGGGATTTTGCTAAAGCTTTGAATGTAGAAAATGTTTTAGCGGGGTTCTTTTTTACCCAGCATAATATCCGCATCAATAGCGATGTCTTTGACCAGCTGAACCGCATGGGTAAGCTGCTGTTAATTTTTGACGGTTTTGACGAGATGGCTGCAAAAGTTGACCGTCAGCAGATGATTAATAATTTCTGGGAACTGGCTAAGGTTGTGGTTCCCGGTGCCAAGGTGATTTTAACTTGTCGCACGGAACATTTTCCCGAAGCTCAAGAAGGACGCGCTTTACTGAATGCAGAGTTACAAGCTTCTACTAAGAACTTAACCGGAGAAACACCCCAGTTTGAAGTGTTGGAACTGGAAAAATTCAACGACGAGCAAATAAGACAAGTATTGTTACATCAAGCGGAAGCCGCAACTGTTGACCAAGTGATGGGCAATCCGCAATTATTAGACTTGGCACGTCGTCCGGTAATGACCGATTTAATTTTAGAAGCATTACCAGATATTGAAGCGGGTAAACCTGTGGATATGTCACGGGTTTATTTGTATGCTGTGCGACGAAAGATGGAGCGGGATATCAAAGCCGAACGCACGTTTACTTCTTTGGCAGATAAGCTGTATTTTTTGTGCGAACTATCTTGGGAAATGCTTTCCACCGACCAAATGAGCATTAATTATAAGTTGTTTCCCGATAGGATTCGGCGCTTATTTGGTTCTATAGTGCAAGAACAAAACGACTTGGATCACTGGCACTACGATATGATGGGGCAGACAATGCTGATTCGTAATGCTAATGGGGATTATACTCCCGCCCATCGTTCCTTATTGGAGTTTTTTGTAGCGTATAAATTTGCGGCTGAATTGGGAGCTTTGGCTGATGATTTTACGGAATTAGCACAAGCACAATCTTGTTTGGATTTGAATGCTGCACCCGTTGAATATACTTGGTCTGGTTATTTTGAGCGGCAGTTAGATAATTCCGGAAATTGTATTGCGATTCCTCCGTTAAAGGGATTTGTTAAAGAATCTTTGGAGAAATTAAGGGAAAGTTTTGGAAAAGCTCCATTAACGAAAGCGGTATTGGATTTGATGTTGGGAATGGTAAGCGATAATGAAGCGCTGGTTAAGGTTATTGAGATGACGCGGGGGAGAGGTGAGGAGGAGGTTGGTTATGTTGGGGGGGGAATGCGGCGACTTTGGCTGTGAAGGTTGATAAAACTGCTTTGGAGGGGAGAGATTTTTCGGGTGCTGTGGTTAAGGGAGCGAATTTTTCTGATATCAGTTTGCGCGATGTTAATTTTGCAGATGCAAAGTTAATTGAAAGTTTTTTTACTAAAATCTTTGGCACAATCTTCTCAATTGCTTATAGTTTTGATGGTCAATTAATAGCTACTGGTGATGGTGATGGTGTTGTTCGTATATGGGAAGTTGCTAGTAATAAAGAAATATTAACTTGCAATGGACATACTGGCGGAATACTTTCGGTTGACTTTAGTTCTGATAGTTATAAATTAGCTAGCAGTAGTTACGATGGAAAAATTAGATTATGGGATACTTGCACTGGTAAATGCTTAGTAGCTTTGCAGGGACATAGCAGTTCTGTATACTCAGTTGTATTCTGTTCTGAAGATAAAATTATTGCTAGTGGCAGTTCTGACGGCACAGTGAGATTATGGAATATTAACACTGGTCAATGCTTACAAATTCTACAGAGTAATACTAATTCAGTACACTCGATTGTATTTAATCCCAATAATAAGATGCTGGCTAGTTGCGGTAATCATAACACCATAGAACTATGGGATATTCAAACTTACCAATGTTTAAAAACTTTACAAGGACACACAAATTTTGTAGCTTCAGTTGCTTTTAGTCCTGACGGTAAGACACTTGCGAGTGGAGGTTACGATCAAACTGTAAAATTGTGGAATGTGAACACAGGCAAATGTGAATCAACATTGCAAGCCCATAATGTGTCAGTATTAGCAGTTGCTTTTAGCCCTGATGGAAAGATATTAGCTAGTGGGCATGACAAAACTATCCAATTATGGCATTTAGAAACAGGTGAATGTCTTAAAACATTAAAGGGACACTTCCATTTAGTACGTTCAATTGCTTTTAGCCCAGATGGAGAAACACTTGCTAGTGGTAGTTATGACAAGACAGTGAGATTCTGGAGTATTGCTACAGCAGAATGCCAAAAAGTTTTACAGGGTCATAGCACTTGGGTAAATCTGTAAAAATTTTACAAGGTCACACTAATTGGGTTCAATCAGTTGCTTTTAGTAGGAATGGTGAAATAGTTGCTAGTGGTAGTGCTGACAAAACATTAAGAATATGGAATTTCCGCACAGGAGAATGCCTGAACATTTTACAAGGATACAGCGACTGGGTGCAATCAATCGCTTTTTCTGCAAACAATCAAATACTTGCCAGTGGTAGTGTTGACGGAAGTGTAAGATTATGGAACATCAAACTTGGAAAATGCTGGAAAATTTTTCAAGAGAATTACGGAATACGCTCAGTTGCTTTTAGTCCGGATGGTCAAACATTAGGTATTAGTGATTCATCTGGAAAGATAAAGCTGTGGAATATCCATACGAGCCAATGCCTTAAAATATTACAATTGGGAAGTGGTTCTTGGACACGTTCAATTGCTTTCAGTTCGGATGGCAAATTTTTAGCTAGTGGAACTCCTAATGCAGGTGTTGGTTTATGGCATCTCTCCACTGGTGAATGTTGGAAAAATTTACAAGCTCATAGCAGTACAGTATCAGCAGTAGCTTTTAGTCCAGATGGCAAAAGTTTCGCAAGTGGTGCAGACGACCAAACTGTAATACTCTGGGATATAAATGCTGGTAAATGTCTAAAAATTTTACGGGGTCATTCCCTTTGGATTCGTTCAGTTGCTTTCAGTCCGGATAGTAAACTGCTTGCTAGTTGTAGCTGTGATGGCACAATCAAGATTTGGGAAACTGACACAGGCGAATGTCTCAAAACCCTAAAGAGCGATCGCCCTTACGAACGCATGAATATCACAGGTGTCAAAGGCTTAACCGAAGCCGAAATCTCTACGCTAAAAGCATTAGGTGCAGTGGAAAACTAAATAAACCTTTCACATCCAGTTAAAACCAAGCCGATTCATCGCAATCTCCCATCAAGTCTTCAATTTCACAATAATGCTGGTAATCAAATTCCAATTGTTTCAAATCGGTATCCAATACTAAATTTTTTAATTCTTGGACTATTTCTTGAACATGATTTTCATCGCTAACACCTGAGTAATATGTTTTGATAAATTTGTCAGCTTTACTGATGAATTGTTCTAAGTTTGAAACAAATATCTGTTCTGAATCGATTGCTTGAATCATTATTTTTTCCCAATTATTATGGTTGTTTGATTAAATCAACACTTGTTTATAAGCATTAATTCCTTTTCAACCAAACATAGATTTAAATTGAGTAAAATACTATTCTTCTCCTGTCTTTGCTAATTCCTTATATATCTGAACTTTATACTCGGGACAATATGAGTTAACAGCAGCGGTTCTGATATATACGTGGCTTGCGTTTATATCGTTCATAACTCTATTTGATAATTTCTTTTCTCGTTTCAAATCAGACATTTTATCCCAATGAGCTTTTATATCTTTTTGAAATGTGGAGTTTTTAATACTTTTACAGATACCATTACCGATTTTTTTAGCTTCACTTTTTCCTATATATTTATCGAATACTTCTCTTATTTTTGGAGTCGAACCACGTCTTGATTCAATTTGTTGATTTAGCAGTTGTTCAAATTCTGCATCTAGTTTTGCTTGTGATTTTTTGGGAGCAGAACAGCTATTAGTAAATAGGAGTAAAGTAATTAAGACTAAATATTTATGGTTAAATTTAAAAGGCATTGCACTACTGTTTTTAATTTATTTTTTACTTCTCTATATCATTGTTCCCAAAATAAAGTTAAATATCTCACTAATTCCAAATTATTTTACAGACAACTACATATGATATCAAGTTAATTGCGATTGGGGGATTTTATCGAATAATGAAGTCATATTGGTGCGTGACGGTAAGAATCTAATTATCATTTTCACAATTGAAAATTTCTGTAACCGTCACAGCACCCTACAAGTTTATTACTTTTTATATCTTACTTCCGCGTAGCGGTACTAGCCCACAACTTCCCCACCGCAACCGCATTTTTTACGACTGCAACGATAGCAAAAAAGATTATCGCATTCTACACAAATAGATAGGTTCTCTAATCTATATGTTTCTCCACAACGACAGCAATAATCTCTTGTACGAAGTAATTGACTATAATTTGAATCTCCAAGAGCTTTTATATTTGTCCTCCCAAATTCTTTAATTTCTGCAATATTTTCCTCAGACTTTCTAGCTTCACTACAAGCCCATAGATAAGCAAGCATTCTTTCGTATTCTGTAGTAAAAAGCTTGGTGATACTCTTATCGCTATCGTACCATTCTTTCATTTTTGCATTGAATCGTTCTTGAAATCTGCTCATGATAATATTTCCGTAATGAATAAAATACTAATTACTTGCGGGAGCAATATAAAAAGCAAAGCTATTATTATTTAAGCGACAAGATGGAAATAGCGTATTCCAGGTACTGTTAAAGTAGAGACATCTACCAAAAGTAAAAATAAAAACAGAATGAAGAGAGAAGTTTTTAACTATCCTCCTAGTGTTGAAGTTCTCAAGATATTAACAGCAGGTTCTCTAAAGCAAAATTTAGCAAAAGCAGTCAGAATATGGGTTATTTTACGGTCAATTTATGGAGACGAAAGCGATGAAGTAAAATTAGAATTGAAAGAAGAGTTTAGTTTTTTGGAATGGCGCGATTTATTTTTCATTGATGCTAAAAAATATCATCAACGCGATTGCATACCAAATTTACATTATGTAAATCAGTTAAATCAAAATTTTATCAAAGAAGAATGTCGATGTGCTATCAAACTAAAACAATGGTTGTTTGAATCAAGTTTAAGAATTGATGAAAACCACTGGTGTCAATCGCTAAAAAAATATTATTCCTTTGAAGGTGATGAACTAAATAATCTGCTTCAAGGTGGAATAGCGAAAAATAAATCTCAACACATACAATCAGAAGTAAAATCGTTAACTGTTAATAAAAAATTTTCCAAATCCTTACCAGAAGGACGTTTGTTTGCAGTTACTGGTCGTAATTTAAAAGACAACGATTTTCAATCTTTAGTAAATTTAGGTTGGTTAAATATCAAAAAATATAGTGGCAAAGTTATATATACAAAAGTAAATCGGTTCCCGGAAGTTTTCTTAAGTTCTCTGAAGAACAAAGAAATTACCTCAGAACAATTCACAAATCATGAATTATCAGCTTTTAATAATTCTCTTTCACAACCTATTAACGGTATACAAAGATTTTTTATTCATGCAGAATATATAGTTCATTCAAGTTTAAACGAACATATAGAGCTATTGCAGCAGAAAATAAAAAGTCTTTGGAAAAGGGACAAAGTACCATTAGTTAAATTAAACTATCGTAGCGCTAAACTATATCAAGAAACAATTGATTGTATTGTTTATCCAGTCTGTATTTATTACTATAAACGCGCACCTTATTTATTTGCTTATGGTCAAATTCCTCAGTCAAACAGGAAGAATCCTTGGAGTAAAATAGATTGGTATGACTATCGACTTGATAAAATTATTAATTTAGATGAATTAAATAAATTAGATTCTAATGCAGATAACCTTGATATACCCAAACACTTTTTAGATAAATGTTACGGTAAATATCCACCAAATCCAGATGAAATTAAAGATAAAATGTCAGCAGTTTGGGGATTTGATATTCATAAACCCCAAGCATTATTAATACTAAGATTTGACCAATATTTTTACGGTAATTATATCGAAGGAACAGAAAGAGATGATATGTTTCATAAAATTACCCGTAAACAGGTAGAAAAACTGATTAAATCTTACACACCAAAAGCATCTTTAGAACAGAAACAATTGATTTCTACAGTACAATCTCGTTCCGAATACGATATTTATTGCAAAATTGATTATCGAGTTGACGACAATAATATTGTCATGCGTTTACGAGCTTGGTGTCCAAATGTTGAAGTGATTTTTCCTTTGGATTTAAGAGACAGAATGAGAAGAGAAATGCAAGAAGCATATTTTATGCATAGGTAAGAAGTAAGAAGTAAGAAGTAATAAGCAGATAAACACTTATTATTTATTATTTGTCGATTAAAATTAGCTCTGAAAGAAGCGAATTAAACTCTTTACTGGATAAGAATAGTGATTAAATCCAAACTAGTACCGAAATATAAATCCCAAAATATAATACAATAAAATGATGAAAATATTATAATATTAGTATCTTTGATTAATAAACTAAAAGAAAAATAAACTACTCTTTACTTCTTACTTTTTACTTTTTACTTCTTACTTAAATCGACATGAATTTAAACACAACACAAAAATACTTTTTAACAAATCGTTTTGAACAAGCTTTAGTTTACGCTTCAAGATTACATCGCAAACAAATAAGGAAGGGAAGCAATATTCCGTATATTAGTCATCTTTTAAGCGTTACTGCATTGGTGTTAGAAGATGGTGGTGATGAAGATGAAGCTATTGCTGCATTATTACATGATGCAGTAGAAGACCAAGGAGGACAAGCAACTCGTGAAGTAATTTTTGATATGTTTGGATTAAAAGTTGCGGAAATAGTTGATGGTTGCAGCGATACGAATACTATACCAAAGCCTCCTTGGTTGCAGCGCAAACAGCAATATATTGATAATTTGCGCGGTGCTTCTGCTTCTATTCGTAAGGTATCGCTAGCTGACAAATTGCATAACGCTCGCAGTATTTTGAGAGATTTATCTAGCAATGGTGAATCTACTTGGGGAAAATTTAAAGGTGGTAAAGAAGGAACATTATGGTACTACCAGACTTTATTGCAATTATTTCTGGAAACTAATGCTGATTCATGGATGGTACAAGAATTCAAGCGAATTGTCGAACAGTTTTCAGTGAACAGTTAACAGTGAACAATGAACAATGAACAATGAACAATTACCAATTATTAATTACTTCTTACTTCTTACTTCTAAGTACTGATTGGTGCGTGACGGTAAGACGACAATTCATTGTCATACCAATTCTGTATGAGGCTGCGCTAAAAGCCCTCACTCTAGAAGAGTGGGGCTAAACAAACGAAGCCCCCTCTATGCCCTCCGGGCACGCTACGCTAACAGGGGCTAAATTAGGCGCATCTTTATAAAGAAATGGTATCACAATCGACAATTTTATCGTAAGTACAGCACCCTACAAGTTTATTACTTTTGACTTCTTGCACCAGTTGTGATAACCGCCTTGTAAGCCGGAGGCTTTCTCGAAGAGAAATCAATTTCAAGGCTCACATACAAAGTACGTTGAAACGCACTAAAAGCCTTGCCCAGTCTGATTTATCAGACTTTGTTTTTAAGCCTGAGAATTTATTCTAAGGCAGTTGTTGAGAATGGTGCAAGATATCAGTTACTTTTGACTTCTTACTTTTTACTTCTTACTTCTTACTTATTATGATTTCCAGTCAATTTATCGATATTAATAATTTTCAACGTGCTTGGGAAAAGGTTGCTGATAAACGCGGTTGCGCGGGTGTTGATGGTGAAACTATTAGTAGTTTTGCTAGCAATCAAACGGTTAATGTTTATCAGTTAATGAACTCTGTTGCTGATGGTAGCTATCAACCTTTTCCTTGCAAGCAGGTAATTATTCCCAAAAGAAACGGTTCTCAAAGAGAGTTAAAAATTCCTACAATTCGAGACAGAATTGTTCAGCAAGCTCTATTAAATGTAATTAGTCCGTTAATGGAAGAGAAATTTTCACCTGTAAGTTTTGCTTATCGTCCTAATTTATCTTATATCAATGCGGTAGAAAAAATAGCTGACTGGCGAGACATGGGTTATGTCTGGGTTTTGGATGCTGATATCGTCAAGTTTTTTGATAATATTGACCATCATCGCTTATTACAACAGGTAAGATTACATATTGACCATCCAGGTATTTTATGTTTAATTAAAGCTTGGATTTCGGTTGGTGTGGAAACTAGAGAAGGGCTAATCTTACCTCAAAAGGGTATTCCTCAAGGTGCGGTTATTTCTCCAATTTTGGCAAATATTTATCTCCATGAATTTGATGAAATTATTAGCGCTAGTGATTTAGAAATTGTGCGTTATGCTGATGATTTTTTGGTTTTATCAACTAGTCAAGAACGAATCGCGATCGCAAAATCGCAAGTGATTGATTTATTGGATTCGCTGGGGTTAGAAATAAATACTGATAAAACCCAAATTACTAGCTTTGAACGCGGTTTTCGTTTTTTAGGTCATGGTTTCTTATCAGATGCTATTTTCCCTGTAGATACAAATAAAGCCAAGTTGAAGTCAGGGATTGAAACTAATCGCGAGAAAACGAGAACTAGAAAAACTAGTAAAAAAAAACTTTATCACAACCCATATCGGAACAAGAAAGTAGTTTAGAGTTAGCCGAAGCTTCTAACTCAATAACCAACGGTTTTGCTGGTTTGGGTTATGAAAATATACGTTATCTACATAAACCATATTTTGCTGAAACAATCACAGAAAAACCTCCGCAAACAGAAGAGGATGATAGTCCTTTTCAAAAAAATATTTGGAATGCAGAAATGGCAGCTATTTACCTAATTGAACAAGGAACCAATATATATAAGGATTATCAACGGTTTATTATTCATGTCTCAGAAAAACCGAAGCTTGAAGTTCCAATTCGGGATGTACAGCAAATTATAGTATTCGGTAACATTCAACTTTCAACTCCAGTAATTCAAGCTTGTTTAAAAGAACAAATTCCGGTGGTATTTCTCAGTCAAACTGGTACTTATCACGGTCACTTATGGAGCGAAAAATCTATTCATCTGGATAATCAATTAGTACAAGCAGAAAGACGTAATGATGATTTGTTTCGATTTAGCGTATCAAGAGCGGTTGTTTTAGGTAAATTATTGAATTCCAAACAGTTATTGATGCGATTTAATCGCAGACGCAAAATAGGAAAAGTAGAAGAAGCTATTTATGGAATTAATCAAGATATTGATGCTTTAAATTATGTTGATAATTTGGATACTTTGCGCGGTTATGAAGGAATTGCTGCTGCTAGATATTTTCCAGCTTTTGGGAATTTAATTACTAATCCTAAATTTAGTTTTTCCCAGCGATTTCGGCAACCTCCCACCGATGAGATAAATTCATTATTGAGTTTTGGCTATACGCTTTTATTTAATAATGTACTCAGCTTTATTATTACCGAAGGACTTTCACCATATATCGGTCATTTTCACTATGGAGATAAACAAAAAACATATTTAGCTTTTGATTTAATGGAAGAATTTCGCTCTCCGATAGTTGATAGCTTGGTCTTAAAAATTATCAATAAATCTTTATTTAAACCACAGGATTTCGATGTGGTAGCGAGTACTGGAGGAGTATACTTAAGTCAAACTTCTAGAAGAGTTTTTCTGAAACAGTTTGAAAATCGCATGAATGAAGAAATTTCTCATCCAGATTTAATTTCTCAAGTCACATATAGACACGCAATTCAATTACAAGTTAGGAGATATAAGCGCTGTTTATTATCTGATAATATTTATGAATCCTTTTTAAGAGCAGATTAGTTTCTGTTTGATTTTCTGTAATTCAGTAGGATGTTTTATTGCTAAATAAAGGTTTTAAAAATATAATTTTTATTAAGTATTTATACATCCTATTGAAAATGTTAGTGGTTGTTGTATACGATATTCCTAATGATAAAAGACGTACTAAGTTATCCAACTTTTTAGAAGGTTATGGGCAAAGAGTACAATTTTCTGTATTTGAATGCTTTCTGAATTTGGATGAGATGCGACAACTTTTTGAGAAATCAAAAAAAATCGTTAAACCATCCGAAGACAACGTGCGATTTTATTGGATTTCTGAGGATGCCGTTTCCAGAGTCCTTACTATTGGTAGCGAACATCCTAACGCGCCGCCAAACTACTATGTAATATAGGTTTTAGTTCTACTACGGAGATAAAGTGAACATGAAAATCGACGCATCTCGCCAAATCGCTCAAATGCCTATTATTCCGTTGAGATGCGTCGATTGCTTGCTAGGCAAGGGTTTGAGGTCGGTGTTTTGCTTGATTTTCGGGCTCATATATAATGTTTTTCAGAGATGCGTCGATTTGGCTCCTGTAACCCTTACTGGGTAAGGGCTGCTGAGCGAACTCCCCACCGATTGGGTTAATTCGGATTAGTTGGAAACTTGGGGGAAGTTTGCATATTAACTCGTTACCTCCCCACCGATTGGGTTAATTCGGATTAGTTGGAAACTTTTACCAATGAAGTTTCCAGTGATAGCAATTATGTTACCCCACCGATTGGGTTAATTCGGATTAGTTGGAAACTTCATCGTCTCCACCAGTTTCACGTATAACAGAACTTTCCCCACCGATTGGGTTAATTCGGATTAGTTGGAAACGCTAAGCATGGCACTTAGCCTATAAACTGCTTGATCCCCCACCGATTGGGTTAATTCGGATTAGTTGGAAACTTGGTTAGACATTTTAGCAATCCTTTAAAAATAACCCCACCGATTGGGTTAATTCGGATTAGTTGGAAACGTGTAGTTCGGTAAAAACCTAAAGGTTCTTCACGGTGCCCCACCGATTGGGTTAATTCGGATTAGTTGGAAACTCTACGAGCAAGCGGTTTGCTGTTGGGGTAGGCACCCCACCGATTGGGTTAATTCGGATTAGTTGGAAACTGCGGGTGTCAACGGTTTCACCACGGACACCATGCCCCACCGATTGGGTTAATTCGGATTAGTTGGAAACTTACTTGCTGGTTTAAACAATAAGCTAAGACAACCCCACCGATTGGGTTAATTCGGATTAGTTGGAAACTCTCCGTCTGCGTTTTTTGACTTTCCGCAAGCCACAACCCCACCGATTGGGTTAATTCGGATTAGTTGGAAACATTTTTTAGAAACGCAAAAAATTACTTCCTAAAAGCCCCCACCGATTGGGTTAATTCGGATTAGTTGGAAACTTTTAGGTTATTTTTGTAATAAACCATAGTAGATCTAGCCCCACCGATTGGGTTAATTCGGATTAGTTGGAAACTGAAGTAAGTCACAAACTAACAACAAATCGTTCCCCACCGATTGGGTTAATTCGGATTAGTTGGAAACAATTACTTCTCCACAAGCAAGGGCTTGAGAAGGTTGACCCCACCGATTGGGTTAATTCGGATTAGTTGGAAACTCTGTGATATTCTCTTCTTTCTCTAACCACTTTTACCCCACCGATTGGGTTAATTCGGATTAGTTGGAAACAAATGTGCTTTAAATGCAGTTTCAAGCGATTCAAAAGCATCCCCACCGATTGGGTTAATTCGGATTAGTTGGAAACATTAATTGCTTTTAATTTCACTTGTTGTTTCCTTTCCCCACCGATTGGGTTAATTCGGATTAGTTGGAAACCTTGAAGAGAAAGAATAGTTTTTTCTTTTTGTTCAGCTTCCCCACCGATTGGGTTAATTCGGATTAGTTGGAAACGTTTGGGCGAGTAAGTGAAACTTTTTTTCCCGCAACCCCACCGATTGGGTTAATTCGGATTAGTTGGAAACATAAGCTAAGACAATAATTGCGCCTTCGTGTCCCCCCCCCAGCGATTGGGTTAATTCGGATTAGTTGGAAACTATAAACTGTGTTTTCGTTAAAACCCCCAACAGCACCCCACCGATTGGGTTAATTCGGATTAGTTGGAAACAAAAACAGTGTCAGCATTGACTCTACCAGCTTTCCCCCACCGATTGGGTTAATTCGGATTAGTTGGAAACTTTACATCTTGAATTATTTTCTTTATTCCTAATCCCCACCGATTGGGTTAATTCGGATTAGTTGGAAACTGTGTAGTCATGATGACTTACCTCAATTTAAGCCCCACCGATTGGGTTAATTCGGATTAGTTGGAAACTTCCATGGTGATGATACCATTACAAGCACGGGCAACACCCCACCGATTGGGTTAATTCGGATTAGTTGGAAACTAACAAGGGATTATGCGATTCAGATCGTAAAAAAAATACCCCACCGATTGGGTTAATTCGGATTAGTTGGAAACCTGGAACTTTGCGTCCACAGATTAGACCTAGTTCCCCCACCGATTGGGTTAATTCGGATTAGTTGGAAACCATACATTGTTGCCCGTGCTTGTAATGGTATCATCCCCCACCGATTGGGTTAATTCGGATTAGTTGGAAACGGAAACCCAAATTCCTGCTCACCAAGGGGGGCATGACCCCACCGATTGGGTTAATTCGGATTAGTTGGAAACTTTCAAATGACCGAATACGAACAACTTTTGCAGGTGAACCCCACCGATTGGGTTAATTCGGATTAGTTGGAAACCATTCCATTACTGGATTAGCGACAGCAGGGTTCACCCCCACCGATTGGGTTAATTCGGATTAGTTGGAAACCATAGATACGGCATTAAGAGCTATAATTCTTCCCCACCGATTGGGTTAATTCGGATTAGTTGGAAACGATAGAGCAATAAACCCTAAAGCAACACTGACTATCCCCACCGATTGGGTTAATTCGGATTAGTTGGAAACTTATATATTTTGTAGCGGTTTTAAATTCTGAAGCCCCACCGATTGGGTTAATTCGGATTAGTTGGAAACTTGGCTACATAACTTTGATTTTCTTCTATGTATTCTTCCCCACCGATTGGGTTAATTCGGATTAGTTGGAAACGTTAGTAAATTACTTTACAAGAAAAATCTTGTAATTGCCCCACCGATTGGGTTAATTCGGATTAGTTGGAAACTCTACTTTGTTAGCGAAACCTGTTGCAAACCTAGCAACCCCACCGATTGGGTTAATTCGGATTAGTTGGAAACTTTTTCACCAAGCTCTGTTTTCAAAACTTGTTGAACTTTACCCCACCGATTGGGTTAATTCGGATTAGTTGGAAACAATGATATGTATCCCAATTGAAGCACGTTTTATTATCCCCACCGATTGGGTTAATTCGGATTAGTTGGAAACTTTAAAATATTCACTATGTAAAAAGAAATAAACCTATCCCCACCGATTGGGTTAATTCGGATTAGTTGGAAACCACCATTATTTGTTTGAGTGGTAGGGGGATGACCCCACCGATTGGGTTAATTCGGATTAGTTGGAAACGCTAGGGCCCGGCTGGGGAGAGGGCTCCCTATTAGCCCCACCGATTGGGTTAATTCGGATTAGTTGGAAACTTATTACCTTCATGCTTGGAAAAAATTCTAGACACCCCCACCGATTGGGTTAATTCGGATTAGTTGGAAACACTAACCCACACAATGAGGCTGAATGAATTTTTTCCCCACCGATTGGGTTAATTCGGATTAGTTGGAAACAGCTGTAGCAATCTTTAAGTAAATCTTAGAAAACCCCACCGATTGGGTTAATTCGGATTAGTTGGAAACCATCGGAAACATCTTTATTACCTTCATGCTTGGAAAAACCCCACCGATTGGGTTAATTCGGATTAGTTGGAAACAAGCTTCCAAGAGCGATTTTGAGACTTGCCAGATGCAACCCCACCGATTGGGTTAATTCGGATTAGTTGGAAACTCGACTGAAAGCGATTGGGCGAAATTTTTTGCTACCCCACCGATTGGGTTAATTCGGATTAGTTGGAAACCTGAATGGCATGATGGTAGTTACTTTTGTCAATTCCCCACCGATTGGGTTAATTCGGATTAGTTGGAAACTGTAACAGATCCAAGAGCAGCAAAACAGGCACCAGCAACCCCACCGATTGGGTTAATTCGGATTAGTTGGAAACTTTAAAAATTAAAATATTACTTAAAATAATTTTCCCCACCGATTGGGTTAATTCGGATTAGTTGGAAACGATTGGCATCGCACTTGCAATTTTCTCCGTATAGCCTACCCCACCGATTGGGTTAATTCGGATTAGTTGGAAACGATATATAACTCCCACGTTCAGATGAACGTCTCTCCCCACCGATTGGGTTAATTCGGATTAGTTGGAAACTTTGGTTAAAAGAGTCGAAATAAACAAATATTACGTTTCCCCACCGATTGGGTTAATTCGGATTAGTTGGAAACTGGCTATAACTATGGTGGTAAGCCACAGGCAATACGCGCCCCACCGATTGGGTTAATTCGGATTAGTTGGAAACATTTTTCTCCACAAAATTATAGAAAGAAAAAATCCCCACCGATTGGGTTAATTCGGATTAGTTGGAAACTTGATAAGAGAAAGCAAGAAGTTGCAACAATAGCAACCCCCACCGATTGGGTTAATTCGGATTAGTTGGAAACAGTAAGTCCACCAATCTCAAAAACTGTAGTTCCATTTCCCCACCGATTGGGTTAATTCGGATTAGTTGGAAACAAATATCTCCTAATTTGAGAAATTTCGGTTGCGGTTCCCCACCGATTGGGTTAATTCGGATTAGTTGGAAACTTTAATCATTCGACTACTCATTCTAACCCGAACAAAACCCCACCGATTGGGTTAATTCGGATTAGTTGGAAACAAACTTTACTAGATTGTGGCATAATTTTACCTACCTCCCCACCGATTGGGTTAATTCGGATTAGTTGGAAACAACTAGGAGAAAAACTTGTTTCAGCAACTAAAACCCCACCGATTGGGTTAATTCGGATTAGTTGGAAACTAGCTATTGCGGATTGCAGCAGATAACTTGATAACTCCCCACCGATTGGGTTAATTCGGATTAGTTGGAAACTTAAAGAAGTTGTGTAGCTTGCCCGTATATCAACCCCACCGATTGGGTTAATTCGGATTAGTTGGAAACAATTATACTAGCTTCTGAACTACCAGACATTTCACCCCACCGATTGGGTTAATTCGGATTAGTTGGAAACAACTTGATTAACGTCAAATTTGTTAAGAGTTTCTTCAATCCCCCCACCGATTGGGTTAATTCGGATTAGTTGGAAACACCTGCACACTTGCCTTTAGTTCTAACATCAGAAGACCCCACCGATTGGGTTAATTCGGATTAGTTGGAAACACTATTAGAACCATTGTGTTTTACAAACACAGTGTCTTCCCCACCGATTGGGTTAATTCGGATTAGTTGGAAACTTTAGGAGTTAATCTGATTAGTCTACCAACGTCCCCCACCGATTGGGTTAATTCGGATTAGTTGGAAACGTTAGTGGTTTTTTGCGAACCTGCAAATCCGCCCCACCGATTGGGTTAATTCGGATTAGTTGGAAACAATGCTGCAACTAACGTTAAAACCACAAATACCAAAAAATACCCCACCGATTGGGTTAATTCGGATTAGTTGGAAACGTTCTTCCTCCATCTCGCACTTAGAAGGGTGTGCCCCACCGATTGGGTTAATTCGGATTAGTTGGAAACCATCTAAATAAGAATAATACAACTACCACATCTCGCACCCCACCGATTGGGTTAATTCGGATTAGTTGGAAACGATTGATCTTCATAGTCAAAATTTTCTTCTTTCCCCCACCGATTGGGTTAATTCGGATTAGTTGGAAACTTTAATGTATTCTGCAGCAGAAAGAAAAAACACTCTATCCCCACCGATTGGGTTAATTCGGATTAGTTGGAAACTCTCACTTCTTGCAATCTTTCAACTGCTTGATTATCCCCACCGATTGGGTTAATTCGGATTAGTTGGAAACAATTCATATCAGTAATCGTTTGATTTCTGATATATCCCCACCGATTGGGTTAATTCGGATTAGTTGGAAACTTTCCAATGCTAGAGTTACCAGAATTATTAAGTTCGGATTCCCCACCGATTGGGTTAATTCGGATTAGTTGGAAACAAGAAGGGAAACCATGGTTTCCATGTATTTAGCGGAATACCCCACCGATTGGGTTAATTCGGATTAGTTGGAAACGCTTCACACTACGTTTCATTTCTAAATCGTATAACCCCACCGATTGGGTTAATTCGGATTAGTTGGAAACGAGACCTCCGAAGATGCTGTCATTGCCGTTTCCACCCCCACCGATTGGGTTAATTCGGATTAGTTGGAAACCACATCAAATGTGCCGCCTAGCGCAAGTTCCTGCTGCCACCCCACCGATTGGGTTAATTCGGATTAGTTGGAAACGATTGGTTAGTCAATGCACACAACTTAATGAATGCAATCCCCACCGATTGGGTTAATTCGGATTAGTTGGAAACATTCAGATGAATCTACGACTGTGCTTCCTTGACCCCCACCGATTGGGTTAATTCGGATTAGTTGGAAACTTTAGGAAACAAATAACCCCCCAAAAAAAAAGACCCCACCGATTGGGTTAATTCGGATTAGTTGGAAACACGTATTCTCGGAAATATAGTGACGACCTGCTAAACCCCACCGATTGGGTTAATTCGGATTAGTTGGAAACCTATGATGAGGAAGATCCACAAAGGATAATCTCCCCCACCGATTGGGTTAATTCGGATTAGTTGGAAACACCTGATCCTCCGTGCAGAAGGTCTTCTTGGAAGCCTCCCCACCGATTGGGTTAATTCGGATTAGTTGGAAACCCTTTATCTCATTTGCAAGAAAATTCTGAACATTTGGACCCCACCGATTGGGTTAATTCGGATTAGTTGGAAACCTACAAAAGTAACCGCAACTAATGTTCCAACAAACCCCACCGATTGGGTTAATTCGGATTAGTTGGAAACTTTAAGACCATCTAGGAAGAAATCTGGAACGTATCCCCCCACCGATTGGGTTAATTCGGATTAGTTGGAAACTTTTTATATATGCAGAAAATGCGGGCTCTCCTACACCCCACCGATTGGGTTAATTCGGATTAGTTGGAAACTCTCAACTCTTGCAAGCCTTTCATCAAGCTCTTTTCCCCACCGATTGGGTTAATTCGGATTAGTTGGAAACTTTTTGATGGTTGAACACTTTTTAGGAACTTCATATTTATACCCCACCGATTGGGTTAATTCGGATTAGTTGGAAACCGTATTCATCAGATACAATGTTAAAATTATCAAGACCCCACCGATTGGGTTAATTCGGATTAGTTGGAAACCTTGAGCTTGCGTGTGATCGTTTCCCATCTTCAGTCCCCACCGATTGGGTTAATTCGGATTAGTTGGAAACTCTGCGGGTGCAGCTGCAAAAAATGTGCCTAAAATCAGCCCCACCGATTGGGTTAATTCGGATTAGTTGGAAACATTGTATGTTCATTAGAAACTTTCACGTCTCTGTCCCCACCGATTGGGTTAATTCGGATTAGTTGGAAACAGAATTTGATCATGTCTAACCAAAAGAATGTATTCATCCCCCACCGATTGGGTTAATTCGGATTAGTTGGAAACCTACCCAGTAAGGATAAATGCCAACGTTCTTCATCCCCCACCGATTGGGTTAATTCGGATTAGTTGGAAACCTTCGTAATCAGGTTCTGTCACTATACCCAAAAGCTGTCAGCCCCTGGAAGCATAACCAAGTAATTTAAGGGCTGAAACCCTTATTGTTGCGTTAATCGATTGTCAACAAATTCTAACAATGGAAGCATAACTTGTCCTAAGACGCAAATTGGAAGGATAAAGCTATATGTGACTTAAAGAAATTGTTTGCCGGAATGGCAAGCTTATACTTTAATTTGACCGCAGTTTCTTTATAGCTGAAACAGCAGATTGGTAACTTAGGAGATGAGAAGGGCGGTATTTCCTATGCTATGTCGTTATTTCAAGCATATTTACTTACAATATTTTTAATTACAAACGGCAAGATTTCACCTTAATTTTGAACTAAAGGCAAAATTATAGTTTAAATAAAATTCCGGACGGATTTCTGCACGGCAGCTTGCCGCCGCAGATGGTTGGAATTGCCAATTGTTATAAAAATGTGATCGTTTCAGTACCGAAATAATTAAATGGTAATCTTACCGAAAGTCCAAAATTTAAGTAAAAGCTTACCACAAGTCCATTCTAGGTAGATGGGGTTAATATGCTTAGCACCCAAGAGTTTGAAGAGTGGTGTCGCCGCCTAAAGTTACCAGAGGTGACCAGAAAAGTCATTTCTCAAATCCGTTCCACAGAACCAGTGAGGCAAGTAAAATCCCTTGGGGGTAACGTTAGTGGCAATTACTGTAGCCAAAAAATGGGCAAAACGCTCCAATTCGAGTCGCACAAAGTAGAACTGCCAGGTATTGAAGAGTACGAAACTTGCTCCGATGTCTTGGAATTTTATGACCAGCCTTATCAATTAACCCTAAAATTTATGACCAAAAAGGGGCGGGAGGTCACAGTCACACACATACCAGATTTTTTCGTCATTAGACAACAATCGGCTGGTTTTGAAGAATGGAAACCTCAAGCTAAATTGGAGAAATTATCTCTGTTACAACCGAACCGATATGTTAAAAACCAAGATGGGCAATGGACTAGTCCACCAGCCGAAGAACAGGCCCAACTATATGGTTGCTACTACCGGATTCGTTCTGACGCGGAAATTGATTGGATTAAGTATAGAAATCGTCAGTTTCTTAGAAGCTATGCCGAACAAAAATACCAAATTGGAACAGAAATAGCTACTTTTATTAAAAGTCTAGTATCATCTCAACCCGGAATTACTTATCTCAAGCTACTCCAATACCAAAATGTCAATCCAGACCATATTAACGCCTTATTAGCCACTGAAGAATTGTACATTGACTTGAGTGCTGCTCCTCTTGCCGAACCCGAGAAAGTACATATATTTCGCAATCAAGAAATGGCTCTTGCCCATAACCTAACGAGCGTTTCTCAAAATTTAACAGTGGCTAATTCCCTACAAATTATTGATGTAGCTGTTGGGACTTCTTTTTGTTGGGATGGTCAGCCGCTAACAGTGTTACACAATGGAGAAAGTAAAATTGTACTGCGCTCATCTAATTCCCTGATTCATTTAACACATTCTGAATTTGATTTATTGGTGCAGCGAGGTGAAATTGTTGGTCTAAAAGTTCCGGAACAAATAGGAATTCACCCAGAAGCAATAGAGCGTTTCCTTAAAGCTAGTCCCCAAGCCCTAGCAGAGGCTAATAAACGCTATCTAGTCATTGAACCTTATCTGCATGGACAGAAGCGAGAAAATGAAACCGTTTCCTTGCGGACTATTAGGAATTGGAAAGCAAAATTTAAAGCCGCAGAACAAAAATATTGTTGGGGCTATATTGGGTTAATAGATAATCACGCTGCTAAAGGTAATCGTCTTCCCAAGATATCAACAGAGGTTTGGGAATTTGTTGATAAAATTATCGAATCACATTATGAGACTCTTAAACAACGTGGAAAACTAGCAGTCTATGGAGTATTAAGCCAAGAATGGGAGAAAGCTGGTCGAATTGAACATCTACCCAGTTATGTTACTTTTTCTTCTAGAATTAAACAGCGTTCTGGCTATCAACAGACCAAAAAACGGCTCGGTTCTCGTGCTGCTTATCAAAAATCAAACTTTTACTGGGAATTAGAATTTACCACACCTCGTCATGGTGACCGTCCTTTTGAAATTTGTCATATCGACCATACTCAACTAGATATTGAATTAGTTTGTTCCCGAACAGGTCGGACTTTGGGAAGACCTTGGGCTACATTGTTAATTGATGCCACAAGCAGACGTATTCTTGCTATTTACCTCACATTTGATGAACCGTCATACCGGTCATGCATGATGGTATTGCGAATTTGTGTTCAACGCTTTTCTCGTTTTCCGGAAACAATTGTGGTAGATGGCGGAGCGGAATTTGGTAGCACCTATTTTGAAACACTTCTGGCTGCCTTTGGATGTACTAAAAAGCAACGACCTGCTGCTAAAGCTAGGTTTGGTTCAGTTATTGAACGTATTTTCGGAACTACCAATACAGAGTTTTTTTATAACCTCAGAGGCAACACCCAGATTACTAAAAATGTTCGGGTTGTCACGAAATCAAATAATCCAAAAGGTCAAGCAGTTTGGACATTAGATGAACTTTATGAACACTTTTGTGCTTATAGTTATGAGTTGTATGACTGTAAGGAACATCCAGCACTCTTGCAGAGCCCACGCCAAGCCTTTTTATCTGGACTAGCTTTGAGTGGTTCTCGTCCTCATAAAAAGATTTTGTATGACCAGAACTTTAGAATATTTACTCTGCCATCAACACCCAAAGGAACAGCAAAAGTTCAGCCAAGTCGGGGAGTAAAAATCAACTATCTATATTATTGGTCAGTAGATGATTCTTTTATCAATCCAGAAGTAGAAGGCACAAATGTACCAGTGCGTTACGACCCTTTCGATATGGGAACTGCTTATACTTATGTCAAAGGACAATGGGTGCGCTGCATTTCTGATTATTACAAATCATTTCACAATTGCTCAGAGCGAGAAGTCAAGTTAGCCAGCCTTGAACTGCACCGTTCGAGACAAAAAGTTTCTCAAGTAATTACGATTTCAGCTAAAGAAAAAGCAGCTTATTTAGAATCAGCTGAAGCCAAAGAAGTGTTGTTATTACAACGACTGCATGACCTAGCACGTCTGGATGTTCATTCCATAATTGAAGGTGAACGTTCTGGGCACAATCATCCCCAAAATATTGCCTTAAATCAAAAAAATCCTGAACTTGATACCAATTTTAACTCTACTAAAGATGAATCAGTTATTTTGGAGCATTTAAATACTATTGAACCTTATAAAAATGAGGAGTTGTGGAAATGAATAAGGAGCGACCATTTCCCGAAGAACTCCTTTTACAATCAAGCCAGATAAAAACCAGTTATTTTAAGAGTATTACTGTTCCTCATAAAAAGCTAAAGAGAGCTTTGGATACTCTATTACTCAATATTTTGGAGCCAGCAGATACATTAGTTTTTCTTGTCTTCGGTGTGACGGGTGTAGGTAAAACAACATTAAGGCTACGTCTAGAAAAGCTGCTTAGTGAAGAATTTATAGCTGATATACAAAGTAATCCCGGTCAAATCGCTGTTGCTGGTCTGGAAGCTATCCCGGCAGAACGAGGAAATTTCAGCTACAAAGATTATTATACTCGCGCCTTAGAAGCGCTTAAAGAAGTATTGGTTGAATACAAAGTTAACTATGGTTTGACTGAACCAGATTCTCAGGAATTGAAACACGATTATCATATTAACGGTAAAGATTCACCTGCCTTGCGTAGAGCAATGGAGAAAGTTTTTCGTTACCGTCAGATCAAAGCATTCACGGTAGATGAAGCTCAACATTTATTGATGATATCTGGTGGACACCAAATGCTACAACAAATGAATTGGATTAAGTCAATTGCTAATTTGACTGGTACAATACATATTTTGTTTGGTACTTATGAATTACTCAACTGTCCAACTCTCAACGGACAAGTAGGAAGACGCAGTGAGGATATTCATCTTTCACCATATTATGCTGACCAGCCAGAAGATGTTGCCGAGTTTATCAGAGTAACTAACACCTTTCAACGTCATCTTCCCTTACAAAAAGAGCCGGATTTAGAAAAACACTATGAATACCTTTTAGAAGGTTCTGTTGGTTGCGTTGGTATTCTCAAAAACTGGCTAACTCGCTCACTTCGAGTTGCTTTAGCTGAGTCGGCTACGACTTTAACAACTTCTCATCTTAAACAGGGTGCTTTTGGAGCTTCTCGTATCAATAAAATTCGCTCGGAAGCACAGCAGGGTGAACGTCGTCTACTTGAGTCAGAAGGTCTATCTTTTCACTTGGAATCCTCGAACGTTAGCAATAATCAAGCTGTCAACAAATCATCCACCAAAAAAGGTCGTGTTGGTCAACGTAATCCCAAGCGAGATGCAGTAGGAATGAAACAGTATGACAGTTAACCTCGATACAAAAAATGAATTATGGGATTTGGAACCACCTAGCTTTTTGCCACGAAGCCGTTTGTTCCATCTCTTACCAATTGGTGTGGGTACGCCTTATGTAGAAAGCCTAACTAGCTATGTTTCTCGTTTAGCTGTTGCTCATAGTGTATCAACAGGAACTTTATTGGCTATTGAAGTAGGTCCATTAATCAAAACAAATTATTCTGCCAATAGGAAGAGCATTGTCGCGATTTATGGTCAAGAGTCTGTTAGAGCTTTAAATGGCATTCGGTTGGGAGCTTTACAACTAGTTCGGGCTTTAGAAACACTTACTTTACGCACTGACTTGCAGTTTTTAACTATGCTTCCTTGGACAGAAGTTTTTCCAGCTCTGGGATTGCTTAAACATGAACAAGCTTGGTGTCCTCTGTGCTTAGAGGAGTGGTTAGAGAATCGAAAGGTAATTTATTTACCACTGCTATGGGCGCTAAATGTTGTCAAAGTTTGTCCATATCATCATCAACCTTTACAATCACAATGTCCCCACTGTCACGCCCAATTTCTACCTCTTTGGCGCAGTTCTCGACCTGGATATTGCTTGAAATGCTCTGGTTGGTTGGGTAGTAGTAAAGATGCAAGGGATGTAGAACCCAATTTTTTTGAAGCAACTGATGAATTTCAGTGGAATATTTGGGCAGCAAATACTTTGGGGAATTTAATCGCTCAAGCTCCTTCCCAACATTCTCCATTGCCTAGAGAAACCATTAAAAAAGCTTTAGTCTTTTTCGTGAATAAATTTAGTAATGGTGATGTTTCGGCTTTCGGGCAGTTGATAGGAGTACCATCATCAAAGATAACTCAATGGTATTCAGGTAAGACTATTCCCACGTTGGATAAACTTTTGAAAATTTGTTATCGACTACAAATCTCTCTTATCAAGTTTCTTCAACCTGAGTTAAAGCAGCAAGTTAATACTAACCAAGTTACTTTATGTCCCAGTCCTCAACAAAGACAACTAACTGTTACTTCACAAAGAAATAAGGCACGAATCCGCTCCTTACTTAAAAGTGTGCTTAATCAAAATGAATATCCTTCACCTTCTGTCAGAGAAGTAGCCCGACGCTATCATATTGGTGGCGCTACTTTATACCGCTATGCTCCAGATTTATGTCAGGCAATTTCTGCTCGTTACTGGGATTACAAAAAACTTCTTCAACAACAAACTATTCAGCAGGGTATCAATGAAGTCAAACGACTGACTCCAGAACTTTATGCACAAGGAATAACTCCCAGTGTTAAAAATTTGGCTAGTGTTATGACTAATCCAGAAGCATTATGGCGTGAAGAGGTTCTCGAAACTTTAAGTGAGGTACGGCGTTCTCTTGGCGAACTACCTGAAAGATGACGAAGACGGCGAAGCCTTTACTTTTATGGAAACCGCAGTCAAATTAAAGTATAAGCTTGCCATTCCGGCAAACAATTTCTTTAAGTCACAGTCCTTTGCTGCCAAGTTATCCTTCCAGTGACAATTTTATACTTTTAAAGCAGAAGTGGAAGCACTTTGTGGCAGTACGCTTGTGGAAGTACTTCTTGGCAGTTACTGCCATCTTCTCGTTCAAGTTACAAGATGCTCGGTTGAAACCCCACCGATTGGGTTAATTCGGATTAGTTGGAAACTTTGGTATGTTGAATTTAAAAATTCAACAACTCACTACCCCACCGATTGGGTTAATTCGGATTAGTTGGAAACTTCCGTATTTCCAGGGAATATGGTGGCATATATGTAACCCCCACCGATTGGGTTAATTCGGATTAGTTGGAAACGCTGTGTAGTATTGTTTAACATATAATGAACTTCCCCACCGATTGGGTTAATTCGGATTAGTTGGAACAAGTAAAGAGTTACAATGACTTGCAATAAAAAAGCCTACCAATTTAAGCGGTAGGCTTTTAATATAAAAATTGGATGAAAAATCAAGCTGTAATTAACTTAGTAACTAATAATTCCGATAAAAACCTTTAGCCATAGAAACAACCCAATTAACCGCAATCTCACCCATACATCCATAGCCAAACTGTTTTCTCATTTCCATAGTTAATTCATTAATAAAAACGTCTCTCGCTACACCACCAAAATCACTTCCTTGAAGCATTGAAGAAATACCCGTAATAACTCTAGAAGATGTTCTATCGTTAATATTTCGTGCTGAACTACAGAAAGGAATTCCAGCGAATGCAATCAAAAATTTAGTCCCAGGATTTACATAATTAGCATAAAGTTTGTATCGAGATGTTCGGGAACCATAATTAAGCACTTTTATATAAGCATATCTATCTCTTCCAACAGGTTGAGTAATAACTAACTCAGTTTTTGTCCCATAACTCTTTCCTTCAGTTAATAATTTTCCATTGCTAGAATCATAGACATAAATATCAAAATCTGAACGACGGCTATGATTTTTGAGAGTGAAAACCCCAAAAGAATTAGCAGGAATTTTGTATTGATAGCGTGCAATTCCTTTTGAGTTCAGCCTTTGGTGATAGTACGAATCGTCTTGATGCTTGAACCTAGTAACCTGTTGGGAATTAGCGACACCGGTCGAAACAGTCCATAAAGCGAGTGCTGCGATACCTGCAATTAATTTGTTCATTTCACTATTTCCCTTTTTAGTTAGATAAAGCAAGCGTTATTTTCAAACTCAGAATTATCGAAGCAATAGATTTTCCAATGAACTTAAATCGGGATTAAAACCTTGATTTAACTGTTCTCTAGTATTTTCAATTAATGAAAGTTGTTTATCGATATGTGTAATCAAGCGACTACCATTCAAAGCATGAACTCGTAAAAATGTATCGATAATGTCACCAAAAATAGGGACTATTCCTACCACTACATCAACAAAAGTAAGAGCAACAATCATTAATTTATCCTCGTTTTCGGCTCGTACCTTGTAGGATTGTAATAGTAGCCAAATACCCATTATTCCCGTATACATTCCACCGACTCCAGGAATCGCTCCAATAAGAGCATCAAGCCCAACTTGGTCAAACAATAAACCTTCAGACATTTTGATAAACTTCTGAATCTCATGTTTAGTCTGAATTAAATTTGCTTCATGAGCTTGAATCTTCACAGGTAAGGATTTATTGATGTCCATAATTAGTAGTAAATTTGTTGTGTTTTTTTGATTTCATGTATTTACTTTAATCAGCTAGTGGAAATAACGTTTTCCATTTATTGATAAGAAACCTTACCCCCCCCGCCAGGGACTGCAAGTCCCTGTCTAATAGCAGAAGTCCTATAAATAGGACTAAATTGATATTATTATGCTTAATTTTTTAGATTATTTTTTAGTCGTCTTTAGACGACTTTAGCTATTAGACGGGGGTTTGGAACCCCCGGCTTTTAACAACATAGAAATAATACGGAAAGAGCCTATTCCACCAATCAGTTTAAATTGTAATCAAGCAAACAAAAAACCCAAAACAAGGTTAAAAATCCAATGGGAAATCTACATCGAGTGATGATTATAGCTGATGGTGATAACGCTTTTATGGCAGCACAAAGCTTTAATCGTAAAATAAACTGGCATAAAATGCGGGATTATTTAGCTGACCCGAAAGAAGGTAGAGAACTAATCGAAATGGTGATTTATTTTGGTCTACCTCCGGCGAAAGATAGATTTGAAGAACAGCGAAAAAGCAAAGAAAAATTTATTTATTGGGCTAAGAGTAATGGATTTTTAATTGTTACAAAAGAAGGTAAAGCCAAAGGAGATGGTTATGAAAATAATGTTGATGTGGTAATGGCAATAGATGCAATGGAATTAGCTTTAGAAATTAAACCAGATATTGTGGTTTTGGTGACGGGTGATTCGGATTTTGCTTATTTAGCACAAAAATTAAGAAGAAGAGGAATAAGAGTTGAGGTTGCTTCAGTCGAACAATCTTTAGGAAGCGAGTTAAAAAATTCAGCTAATAGCGTGGTGGATTTGACCGAAGTATTTGATGAATTTGACCCACATAATTCTAATGAGAATTTTCACCGAATTGGTCATGCAAATGTTTTTGATGCATGAATCAACATAGTTGAAATAAATAAAAAATCAAGGGAGTTATTTATGGAAACAGTAAATGGGAAGCTAACCAATCAAAAACTGAATCAATTTGATGAAATAACGCACAATATTGAGTATATCAATCGACGTTGCGAGTATCTACAATCTCAATTAACTCACATTAGCAGTCAAGATAACTTACAATATTTGCAAAAACTCGAACAGCGAATAGGTTTTCTTGAAGAATTGACATCAAAACAATCAAAGCAAATATCATTTATTAAGATAGGCAGCATTATTGCGTTACTTTTTGTATGGTCTATTTCTGGTATGAATAATCAACAAAAAGATGATAATACCCAGCTTCCAAAACAAGTATACTCATATATTGCACCATTCTCTACGGACTGAAGGCAGAGCCTTCAAACACTAATTCCCAGCTTCCACCTGGGAACCATAAATTTTCTTAGTCCACGCAGGTGGACTTGGTTTCTGTAGCCCCAGACTTATAGTCTGAGGGAAATTTAAAATTACATTCAGCCGAATAATTAGAATAAAGCGAGGAAATTTAATGAGAGCAATTGTTAACGGTAAATTAGTCGATTTACCCAAAGGAGCAACTGTTGAAGAATTACGAAAAAAATTACCAGAAATTGGTCAAGATGATGTGATGGAAGAAGGTTTCGGTGGTACTCGTCCGTTGAAAAGTAATGAAGCATTGAAGGAAGGTTCAAAGGTTTGGACTGTACCGAAGATTGTGAAAGGAAGCGATAAATCAAGTAAGAAGTAAAAAGTAAGAAGTAATGAGGTGAATTATGGCAATTACAATTAGTAAAGATAAATCGGGATTTAAACCTAGTTCGCGAATTATAGAAGAACTTAAGCTATTAGAAAAAGTTGCTAAAAATATAATCGTTGGTAGCAAGACTGTTGGTGATACTAGATATACCGCTGTTTTGATTAAGGGAATGCCTTTATCTTCTCAAAAATTTAAGGTTTCCAATACCGATGTTTTGTTCCTATTACCATCGGATTATCCACGGCTTCCTCCCATTGGCTGCTATCTAAATTATCCTTGGAATACTGTAGGAGAAGGCGACCATCATTTTACCAGACAAAGCTATTACGGTGCCCCATTTTTAAGCGAACAAGGATGGTATTGGTACTGCGTCGGATTAGGAGGAGGATTCAATCATGATGTTTGGTTGAATTCTTGGCGACCTAGTAATAATGCGGAAAACGGTCACAATCTCACGACATTGTTTGTGACAGCACGTCATGCGATTAATAGTGACGATTAATTAAGTAAGAAGTAAGAAGTAATAAGTAATAAGTAGGATATTTATTTTTGTAGGGTGTGTGACGGTTACGATAATTTATCACTTATAACAAAATCATTTGAAATTACCGTCACGCACCATAAATCTAAACTATCAATTAACAACTATCAACTAACAACTATCAACTATCAACTATCAACTATCAACCAACAATGAATACTAAATTTTCTCTACACATACCACCAAAAATGTGGTCTGATTTTCAAAAATCGATGCTCTCTTCTCGGATGTTTAACGAAGAAGTAATTGGTTTTCTATTTTGTCAGCGTCATCAGGTTTCAAAACGCAAAGTTAGATATATTCCCAAGACTTGGGTTGTTCCAACTTCTGAATGCTACGAACATCAATCTACCGATGGTTTGGTTTTAACTCAACGTTTCCATTCTTATCTATTAGAAAATCATCTATTCCCCGGTTTGGATATAGTCCATATTCATACTCATGCTGGTGTGGGTATTCCTGAGTTTTCTTATGTTGATAACCGCTATGAATCAGAATATGCAAAGTTTATTGCATCTCATTTCCCTGAAAAACCCCGTTTGGTTTCGGGTGTGTTTGATGAAGGCTTAGATAATTGTAAGTTTCGGATATGGGATAGGAAGGGAAGAGAATTTCAGCAGGTTGATTTTTGTAATTCATTATTTGAAATCTCTGATTCTGAAAATATTTTTGACAACCCTAATTTAATGTTCGCTCGTCAAAAAACATTTGGGGAAACCAATCAAAAAACTTTGAATCAATTGAAAGTAGGATTAATCGGTTGTGGTGGAATTGGTTCTATTTTTGCGGAATTATTAGGTCGTCTGGGTGTCAAAAATTGGGTGCTAGTTGACCCCGATAAACTAGAACAAGTCAACTTAAATCGAATGACGGGTGCAACTCAGGAAATGGTTGAACATGGCTGGTATAAAGTCCATTATGTCAAGCATCTGATTAAAAAAATTTACGCTTGTGGTTCTCATGTCAAAACCATATCGACTGCTATTGAAGCCGAAACAGCCACGCAAGAAATAGCTAATTGCGATTTGATTGTCGTTGCTACAGATAATCATCTTTCTCGCAAAACTGCTCAAGAAGTTGCATTAAAGTATATGCGTCCTTTGGTATGTTTGGGGACTCACATCGACGTAAAACCAGATGGCACACCGCGAATGTACTGTAGAATTACAGTTCCTCCGCTGGGTGGTGATTGGTGTTTGATGTGCGGTAATATCATCAACTTACAACGTGCTGCTTTAGAGTCTGCACCATCAGAAATTAATCATATGGCTGAAAATGCGGGTTATTTAGAAGGAGTAAACGACCCCTCAGTATTTTGGTTGAATAGTATTTGTGCAAGTACCGCTGTGGGAGTGATTCACGGGATAGTAAGCGGTTTTATGAATGTGGATTCCGGGATTGATTGGATTTATGAGTTTCCCGGTAGTGAATGGCGCAAAACTGATACCACATATTTACAGACGGATGATTGTTATTTTTGTGGGTTGAATAGTTCGGAAAATTTAGTTCAAGAATCTGATTATGAAAGTCCAGATTTTGAAGAGCAAGATTTTGATAATTCGGATTTTATTGTCTGGTAAAGCGAGTATTTGATATAGAAATCAGGGGAAGTGATGAAATATAGAAATGCCCGAGGTAATCTTGCTGTGATTGCCATTATGACGCTGTTTTGTTTGAGCATTTTTAGTTACGGAGTATATGCAAGTTACCACGGATTGCAGTTATTTCAGCAAGGAACTATTAATTTTATTGTTGGCTTATTCTTTTTAATCTGTATTGGTATTCCTAGTATTTACTGGGCAGTATCAACAATCTATCGATATTTTACTGCTGTACCTTCTCATATTAATCAAAGACAAATACGAGTCATCAATCCACATTTATTGCACGAAAAAGGTTTATATTCCGACACAGAAAAATGGTTATGTACGATAGTAAAAGAATTATCATCATCAGAAGGTTTACCAAAAAATCCAGTGGTAGGAATTGAATTATGCGACGACAATCCTAATGCTTACGCTGTTGGTGCAACACGCTCCTATGCAATGGTAGTTGCCACTACTGGTTTAATTAAGCAATTAAATCAAAGTCAAGTTGCTGCTGTAATGGCGCACGAATTAGGACATATCGCCAATCTAGACACAATGGCAAAAACATTGCTCTGTGCGGCTCTAGATGGTGTGATGTTAATACTTTTTACGCCTATGATGCTGATTGTATGGTATTTTGGCAGATTCGTGGCTCTATTAATGCTAGCTGCGGGATTAATTTACGGACTTTTGGGCAACTGGCAACATGCAACAGGTCTTTTTATAGGTGTATTGGTTTGGATTATCCTATTGAGCCACTCTCAAATCTAAAGACGCTGAGATTCAGGCATTGCCTTCTAACTTGTAGTCCTTCTGACTTATCTGGTTAGAGGTTAGCGCTTCGTTAGACATCTGCTCCGAGGAACTATAACTATTCCTGCTTTCACGCTCGGCTACTCGATTTGCAGATTGAGATTGCTGCCACCCGTCTAACAAGAACGGCTCCGTCCCTGGATACTCACATTGAGCATCCCAAAGTGACAACTTATTGTTATACACGCATCGACTCAAAAACGCACTAAATAAGTCCCGATGCATAGGTTGAATACCTGTTACGTCTCTATGCACTCTTTCTGATAGTTTTTTCTTGATACGAGTGCCATCAAGATGAGTTTGGGACAGTGCAGTAGTTTGAGTAGAAAAAGTTAGAAAATAACCGCCAGCGTTTTCAGCTTTGCGTTTAAGTTCTGATTGGAAATATCCGGGCGACTTAGCAGAAATTGCCTTACCGTAAATTTTCTGCCAGCCTTTTATACTTACTCTCTCAGTTTTAATTTGATTACCATGACGCAAAATTTCATTAACTAATTTACGGTTTTGAGACTTTGCATAACTTGCTTTACGTCTTTCTAGCTCTGCTTTTCTAACTTGTATCCGACGATAGTTTTTGGTTTTTATCCATTGCTTTTTACCTTTTTTAACTT
Organism: Rivularia sp. PCC 7116; assembly: GCF_000316665.1. Taxonomy (GTDB): domain Bacteria; phylum Cyanobacteriota; class Cyanobacteriia; order Cyanobacteriales; family Nostocaceae; genus Rivularia. The sequence goes on from NC_019678.1 coordinate 6,201,165, forward strand.
TACCTTTCTTACGAACAATTCTATTACCAACTTTCTTGTCAAAGTCAGGTTCAAAATTATCCGGGTTGTGCATTCTTTGAGAACGCTGCATTTTTCTTTGAAGTGCTTTTATCTCGCGTTCAAAAGTTGGTACCTTCTCCGCAAATGGTAAAAGCCCAGCTTTCTTATCAGCGACAAACGCAACCGCCGCGATGTTAACATCAAGCCCCACAATCCCTTTTATTACGTAGTTTTGAGGTTTTTGATATGGTAAACCTTCATTAATTAATTGTATAAACCAGCGCTTTTTACCATTAAGATTACGCCATAAAATACGACAATATTTAATAGGTGAATTCAAGCCATGAACTATTACTGGGTTATTCCAGTCAATAATCGGATTTAATATTAATTTCTTCCATAAAACTTGATTATTGATAAACCTTATGCCAGTAGCGTTTGATTGTCCTTCTACTGATTTAAAGCGAGTCGTGACCTTAAATCTAACTTTCTTGGCTTGACCAAATAAGATTCTATCGACAGCTTTAAAAGCCCTTGTACCTATTGTTTGTTTTTCATGAGCGCCCAGATTGCTGCTTATCCACTTGCTACGGTTTGCAGTTTGAGTAGCAAATGTTTTAAGCGCATAGTCGCTTAATCTATGAGTTTCCCTCGCTTTGTTGAACAAATCTTGGCGTTTTTTCTTGTCCCCTCCTCTTAGTTTTTTAGCTTGCTGGTATAGCTCAGAGTTTTTAACCAGATTCATCCGAACTAAAGCTTCGTTTAAGCAAGCGTTGTATAGTTGTCTAGCTGCTTGAAAGCGTGACGATAACTCTTTTTCTTGCTTGCTGTCAACTTTTAACGAAATCTCTGTTACAAATGATGGCGTTTTACTCCGAGCCATTGACCGACCTCTTTAATAGCTGTTATAACTAATATAACCGTTCGGTACCATATCGTAAACTGCTATGAGAAATTTTAAAGGGCATTTTATTAAAGGGCATAAAGAAGGTTTCGTGACTAACAGGAAACAATCTTTAACTGCTCAGGTTGCTATCCGGTTAACTCCACAGGTTAAAGAAAAGCTAAAAAATATTCCCAACTGGCAAAACCAAGTTAGGGATTTTATCGAAGACATGACAAAAGATGACGGCGTTAGCAAAGCGTGTCCGAAGGACATATAAATTCGCTTTACATCGAACTAACCCAAGTTTAAAAACTCTGGGTTTGCGTTCTCTTAGAAATTCTTATCATGTTGCCAACAATAACCAAATCTCTTGTTACATTACTAACCTTTTGGCATAGTCGTTGGCGAGAATATCATGCCGATGCCGTAGCAGCGAGATTAACCAGCGTTGATGATATGGTATCAGCATTAGCTACTCTTGAGAGTTTACCTTTTCAACCATCTAAGAAAAATAGAGAACAGATGGCTACATTGTGGATTCGGGTAGCAATGACAGAAGATACGGGGATTTTTCATTGGTTGAAGCACACGCACCCGCCCATTCATAAAAGAATCGAAGCTTTAAGACGCGGGACTTTTCTTAAATGAAGTAAGAAGTAAGAAGTCAAAAGTAAGAGGTTTTGAGGACTGATTTCTTCATAGCAGGGGGAGAAAACTTTCTGCTCATAATAGGTGTTCGCGCATAAATGTTTACTGCGGCTAGTGTAAGCGCGGAGGGTACCGTAGATATTGTGTGTACCCGGAAGGTATAAAATTACTTACTTCTTACTTCTTACTTTTTACTTCTTACTTAAATATGGAATACGCCTATTCCACTTTCATGTCATAGTAAACCAGTAGTTAGATAAATACAAAGTATGCAAAGCTACCAAATTGAATTGAAAGGCGATGTATTACACGTTGGCTTTAATCGTAACGTTCCCGCCCAGGGCGATCGCATTGCCAAAGATGCACTAGAAAGAATAACTCAAATGATTGATTCGGGTGAGATTTCCGGAGGAAAGCGCATTTTAATCGATGGTCCGCAATCGGTTCCCGTTGCTTATATTCTTTCCCATAAACTGGTTCATTTATACCAAGCGGTTGCCGTACTCGACCCCAAATTAGGCAGTAAAATCAGTACAGCAGATGGTGCTATCAGGCACAAAACATATATAGTCACTTCCGTACACGGTTCTACGGAATATAAAGTAGGAGACTTGATTGAAACCCAAGAATCACAAAAAGAACGCTCCAGAATTAAAGTAGTTTTATGCGGACCACCACAATCTGGTAAATCATGCTTGCGAGACGGTTTAAAGAGAGCTATTTTAGCTAATGTTAACGCACCTTATCCATATATAATCACCGCTTGTCCCGATGGAGAAGGTTCTTGGCACCAGGAAGCTTGCGAAAACAACGAATCTTTAGCATCCGAATGTAAACGTAAAAATAAGGGAGATGTAACCCCAGAATTTGCGGAAGAAGCAGCTAGATGGGTTAAGAGCGCTAACCAGTTAATCAATATTATCGATGTTGGTGGCAAAATTACCGATGAAAACAAGAAAATTATGCAACCAGCAACCCACGCAGTTATTTTATCGGGAGACACGAGTAAATTTGCTGGTTGGGAAGGTTTTTGTCAAATTTTGGGGTTAAAAATAATTGCTAAAATTCACAGTCAATTGAATGCTGTTCAAGATGAAGTTTTGTTTAGTAAAAATTGGCGAGAGAATACAAACGAATTACTACAAACCAATCCTATAGTTACAGGTAGCGTACATAGTTTGAAGCGAGGGGAGAATTTATCAACTCGTCCGATGGTGCAAGCTTTAGCAGATGTATTGATTCATTTGACGAAATGTTGAGGGCAGAAGGTGTTTGAGGAAATCTTAAATTAATCCAAAACAAATCATTATTTATAGTAAATAGAAGTTTTCAGTTAAAAATATTTATTCTTAATTAAGAGTATAGCTAAAAACAGCTAACTGCAAGAGAAATTAGATTTATAAATCTAATTTCTCTTGCAGTTAGCTATGTTTACGATGAACGTACAACATGTACGTGATTCTATTTTGTCTTCAACTAATCAACTTAACCCAGTTGTAGGGGAAACTATGATTTGTTTCATTGACTCCATTATAACGCAAATATAAATTTAATAAACAAATTATTTTTATTCGATTTTTTTATAACCTTTATTAATTACCATAATCTAATGCTTTTAATTCTGTGAATTATTTTACTTCTGTTAATTTACTTTTATAGTCTTAATATTTTTATTAAAAGAAAAACTATAAGAGATAGTTATTGTTATTTAAAGGTTATTCAAAATACAATTAATATCTGGTGCTTTTTAGTTTATAGGTAGCAAAAAGCAGTTATATCTATTTAGTAATAAATTACACGAATTTTATTTACTCATTTCTACCCAAGTAGCACCGAATATGCTATAAAAGTACTTATTAAACCCAAGATGAGAATATCTTCTAATGGAAAGAAAAGGTTTAGAGCGTGTCTGCGTTTACAGGGCTTACTTAGCACTAACGATTAATGTTTAACACGTCCACGATTCATAAACGATTAACGTCTGACAAGTACGAGATAAATAGAGGAAATAAATCATGTTTGAATTCACTAGGTTTCATGAGAAACCTCATGTCGTTTTAAGTTGGCTTCTGCAATTTAACCAGCAGGTTAATTACTCCACAGCAATTGATAGGAAGCAAGAATTAAGAAGATTTAGCAATTTGTGTGTATGCAAGGGGGCTTTATGCCTCTAAGCGCCTTAGTCTGTTGGGTGGTAATAATTATTCTTGTTATTTTCTTTCAACCAGAAAAAATCAGTCAATTAAATTTGGAATATTTTGTGAATATTCTCATTGGTGGGTCTGGAACGCTTTCGGGGATTAATATCATCTATAAAGTGTCAAATTCACCACATTTGAGAAATTTATTAGGGTATGATGCCTTTACCGTATTTATTGGAGCATCCGTTGTTATTTGGATGTCTATTCAACAGATGCTAAAGCCTTTTTAAGTATCAAATTTAAATCAAAAGAAACGTAGGTATAAAAGTACAAGCAGGATGTATCCTGCTGCTACGTTTCTTCCTTCTTGTTGGAATACACGATGGAAATAGCGTTTTCCATGTATTTGTTAATGTATCAATTAATGAATTGAATACACGTTCTTAGATGCAATCAGTAAAATAGTTGAGGCATAATTGCTTATTGTCTATGACAAATAAAATTTACACAGTAATTACCTTTGCTCCCGTGCAGGGGTTTATCGAAAAGTCGCGGAAGTTACGAGATTTGTATGGGAGTTCTTATTTACTTTCTTACATATCTTGGGTGATTTGTAATGCTGCTGAAAATCATGGTTGTACAGTCATTTCTCCAGCTTCGATAAATGTTACTCAGGGAATGCCAAACCAGATTATTATTGAAGGTAACTTCCCAAAAGGTGAAGCTCAATCAGTACTCTTAGAGGCTTGGAAATGCATTACAGAGACTTGTCGAGAATGGATTGAAACAAATGTTGAAGTGATTGAAGGAAAGAAAGTTGATTATACTCCTTGGAGAAGAACCTGGGGTTTGTGGACGAAATATGCGTGGGAATTTTTCTGGGTTCAGGGTAACGAAAAGCAAAGTATCAGTGATGTCAGGGAAAAGCTGAACGAAAAAAAACGCGCTCGCGATTGGACTGGGATAAACTGGCAGGGAGAGAGTTCTACCCTTTCCGGTGCAGATGGAATAGCATATCCAAAACTTGGTTTCAATTCCGACCCTCGCGAATATAATTACCAGCAGGAAAAGAACGATGTCAGAGCTTTTTATCAAGCACTCAGCGAGAAATTAGGGGAATCATTCATCAAGTCAGTTAGATTAAAAGTTCCTGATGAAAAAATGAGCGAACGGAGCCAAGAATATGGAAAATCTTTTATCGACCCAGACGAAGAATTAAGCGTACCAGAGTTGATTAAACGATTGATTACCCATAATGTAATTTCTGAAAAATTAACCGAACGACTCAAAAATGTTTTTGGCAATAATGGGATAATTCTTAAAAATCTAGCTCAACAAATAAATCAACTATCAGACGACCTAAATCCCACTACATTTAAAGATCTTAGCCGATTTAAAGACAATTTGTACACTGGTTGGTTTCAGGGTGATGGTGATAAAGCTGGTGAATTCTTGAAAAGTTTTGCAAACACACCAGAAGAAGCTCAAGAAACTCATAAATTTAGTGAAGAAATGAGGGAATGGGGTAGTTACTTTCAAGAATTACCAAAAAATCACGAGATGAAAAATTGGCGTGTTATTTATGCAGGAGGTGATGATTTTTTAGGTGCTTTTTATAATAGAAAAAATGCAAATGATTGTGTAAATTTTTTCTCGAAATTTAAGAGCGATACTTGGAATCAACCGGAGCCAAAGAAAATAACTGTCAGCGTCGGTTTTGTCTGGGCTTCAGCTAATATTCCACAACGGGATATACTACAACATTGCCGAGAAGCTGAGAAGTCAGCAAAAAGTAGCGGACGGGATAGAATTGCTTTTCGCATCTTGTTTAATAACGGTAATAATTTAGAATGGGTGTGTTCTTGGAGGTTATTAGAAGAAGGTTTGTTATCGAGTTATCGGGATAGGGAAGGGGGACAAAATTGGACGCATATATATAATGATGTCGCTGTTTTAGAATCCCGCCATGCTTTTGATAATCATGGTTTAAGTGTTGGATTGGGTTTACTTGAGATATATTTTCCTGCTTATTTGGATGTAATCAAAAACAAAAGTAAACAATTACAACCCAAATATCTGGATTTAATAGAAACGATTGCGGAGATTTTAGGGAAAGAATCTATATACTACAAAGAAGTTATAGAAGTTATAGAAGAGTTAGAAGAGTTAGAAGCAGACAAACTCAACAAAGCTTCAACCAACTGGATAATTAACCTTGCAAGGAAAATTTTAGGGGAGAAGGATAATTACTACAAAGAAAATACAGAAGAGTTAGACCCAGACAAACTCAACAAAGCATTAACCGATTGGATAATTAACCTTGCAAAAGTAGGATTTCATTTATGTCAGCAGTAGAAACCAGTTCTAACACATCCGAACAAACAAAATATCTTCCTCCTCGCTCCCCGTTTACCCATTTAATTATCATCGAACCACTGGGTTTACTCTACGGTAGTTCCGGAAGATTTCTCTCACCAGAAAACTTAGTGGGACGTTCTGGTAGTAATTTTCCTCCCACTGCTGCGACTTTATCGGGTTTATTTGCAGCTTCTCAAAATGAAAATGCAGATATCCGCGATTTAATGTTAGCTGGACCGTTTTGGGGAGATGTAGATGAGTTAACCTCATCCGAACAAAACTTTTACGTACCAACTCCAAAAAACTGTTTAGTTAAAGATGGAAAAATTGTTGATAAATTAAGTTGGAATCGCGAACTTGAAGCTTGGAGAAATAAAGACAATGAAACTCCTGTGGATAAATATGATAATAATACTTGGTTAGCAATTAATAATTGGAATAATCCCGAAGAAGTTAAGAAAAATCCTTGGAAATTCTTGGCTCATTTGCATCCACGCTTGGAATTAGAAGAACGACACGTAATTAGAAATCACGAAGAACAAGGAAGTTTATTTCTAGAAAATTCGGTTCAGATGGAAACTGGTACTTGTTTGGTTTATCTTTCCAACACTAAACTTGAACCCGGTTGGTATCGTTTTGGTGGTGAAGGACATATGGTTGATGTCCGATGCGAACCTCTAAGTCAATCACTTTCTGAATTACTCAATAAACCCGTAGGAAAGAAATTTGCATTAATTACTCCTGCAGTTTGGGGTTCCAATCGGTTATCAAAGCGAGTACCCGTTTGTTTAGAAAAACGCGACCAGACTTTTTACCAGCAAGAACAACCAATACCAGAAAACCAAGAAAAAAATGTTTGGGAACTAGAAGCACTTTTTACATCTCGTCCCATACCATTTCGTTACCGTTTGGGGAATCGTGAAAATGAAAATCAGCAAGAAAATAAACATCCATTTCAACCACCAAAATTATTATCTCGCGGACGTTACGCGGTTCCTGCTGGTACAGTTTACATCTTAAAAGAACCAATAAATCAACCTTGGCAAGAATGGAATCCGAACTGGTTCCCTAGAGAAGGTCCTTCACTTAAGCGTTGGGGATGTGGTTTAGCGTTACCGCTTGAATAGAGAGGGGGAAGAGTGGGAAGAGGGGGTAGCAAAGAAAATTTACACTCCTAACTTGGAGCAAAATCTAAAATCCAAAATCTAAAATCTAAAATTGAAAAATGTATCACAAAGCTTACGGAATTATTGAAACCTTAGCACCGCTACATATTGGAGCAAGTGCTGGAGAAGAAACAGGAAATTTAAACTTGATTTTTCGCGACCAATTTACTCAAACGGGGATTATTCCCGGTAGTTCGATTCGCGGGAGATTTCGAGCAGATATGCGCCCAAATTCTAAGGATAATGAAAGAAAATGGTACGGTCATGAAGCGATATCGGGAGAGGAAAACAAAACTACAGAAGCATTAATAAAATTTGAATATGCTTCTTTGGTATGGCTTCCGGTATTTTGTCCCGGTCAACCGATTGTTTGGATTACCTGTCCGAGATTGCTTAAACGCTACAAGCAAATTGCTAGTATATCAGCAGAAATACCAAAGCCATATTCGGCTCCAAAAGCTTTACAAAGTCGTCAAGTTGGCACCAATCACAGAGTTCTATTTTTCAACTTGGGTTTTATCGAAATTGAACACGATGATAATCTTACTGATTGGATACCAAGCGGTACCGATTTTAATCGCGATAATTTATTGGTAGTTGCTGATAATGATATTGCGATGCTACACGATATGGCGCTTTACCGTCAAAGTCGCGTGAAATTAGCAGATAGCGAAAAGAAGGTTGAAGGAGGAGCATTTTTTAACGTCGAAGCTCTACCAGAAGGAAGCGTTTTAGTTTTTCCTATTGCTTTAAAAGAAACAGGTTGGCAGCCTTTTGGTGATAGTACAGAATCTCAAGATTTGTATTTTGGTGGCTTAGAATCGATTGGATTTGGTCATTGTCGGGTGAAGTTAGCAGGAGACTATTAATCATGGGTTGGAAATCTTACGATTTAGATAGGGAAGCACAAAAATTGGTATTAAGTGCCAAAAACCGAGATGATAAATCTCTCAACCAATCTTATAAAATGCGGATGGCTGTTGCTTATGGATTAGAGCGTTTTTGGGGAGAACATTTACGTTTGCAAGCCAAAGAACCACAAAAATCTCAATATTGGAAGGAAACTTGGGATGCATTAGTCGGGATTATGGAACAAGCGGGAGTTTTGATTCCGAACGAACCAGTTAATGCTAACAACGTCGGTCAAATTCAAGCCATGTCAGAACAACTTTGGCAGCTAGAAATACAGGAACAACGGGTTTCTTTAGCAGTTTTAACTCAATTGTGTGACTGCATTGTTTGGTGGACGCAACGGTATAAGTAAGAAGTAACAAGTAATAAGTAGTAAGTAAGAAATAATGGTTGAGGATTTATTTTTGAATAAACCTCCGCTCTGGATGAGTCAGTAGCGTTATTACTGTCACTTTCTGTACAACAACAATAAAGCCTAAAGCCAATTTTACTAAACTTCTTACTTCTTACTTCTTACTTTTTACTTCTTACTTCTTACTTTTTACTTCTTACTTTTTACTTCTTACTTCTTACCATGAATATTCCCGAACCTGCGAAAAAAGTCCCGATGCTATTCCGGGCACAAATTGATGGACGCTGCCAAATTCAAAGATTAGTTCCTCGTAGAGAAGAACAAGACGCTACACGTTGGGCTTCGGAATGGGTAGAAAAAACTTATCCCCAACTTCGCGAGTCTGCTGGTTTTGTTCAAACTCGCACCTATAATTTAACTTGGCGATTTATTACCAATAGCGGACAAGATGACGGTGTAACTCGTCCTGTAATTGGTGCTAGGGGTTGGCCATTTTATCCTGGAAGTAGTATGAAAGGTATTTTTCGCCGCGCTTGCAGTCAAGAAGAAGCCGAGCGCTATTGCGGTAAATCTTTAAATGATGATTTCAAACCTGGAATTTTGCGCTTTCATGGTGGTTATCCCACCGATACTGCTTGGACGGAAGATTTAGTCGATATCGTTCATCCCCAGCAAGATTTCCAGGTAAAGTCTAATAAAAAGGATTCGGGTGCTTTTATTCAGATTTCTCTTCATCAACCAGAACTCAAATTTGGTATTTCTAGTACTGTTCCCTTAGATGACCAAGAATGGGAAGTTATTTGGAATATTTGGGAAAAAGCCATATCTACCGGAATTGGTAGCCGGGTTTGTGCTGGATACGGACAACCAGAAAAACATACTGGCAACGTACTTTATCGGACTAAATTAAAAGGTCAAGGACAAGCAGCCAAGTTAATTGACGGTACGGGAGAGTTTCGAGCCAACGTTTTCCGTGCAGCAGTAAGAGGTCACGCATTGCGGATTTTTGGGGGATTAACCAACGCAGACACCGCAGATAGAATCGTCAATAATTTATTTGGTGGAATTAAAGGACAAGCCGTCATCGGATTATTAGGAATGAGTTTTCGAGTACTCACAGATAATCCAGGAGAATTTGGTAGAAAGGGTTATCTACAACCAACTTACGATATTGAAGGGGAATTAACTTGGTTGTTAGCAAGAAAATTACCCAACTCAGAACAAGAATTAGCATTGAAAAAATTGATTGGGGCTTTAACTCGATTTGCAATGATTTTTGGTGGTTTTGGTAAATCATGGCGCAGAGCAGACCACCGCTTATTTTATGAAGAATACTACGAAAACCAATATAAATCATTAATTGGCTGTCATTGGCAGTGGTTGGGAGAGCGTTCCCTTGCTAATGATGTCAAAGTTCGTAAATTAGACCATGTAACCAAATTTATTGCCGAAATACAACAAATAGCCAAAGAATGGATGCGACTTCAAAATATAACTCCTAATCCCGCTCAAAAAGCTGCTTGGAGAGAAACATGGCATCAAGATAATGTACAAATATGGGGACGAGAAGCAGAAAATAAAGAAGACTCCCGAGCTATCTTTTGGTTACACAAACCTTATCAAGAAGAAATTCGGGGAATACAATCGGAAGGTTCAATTTATCGTTCGTCAGTTACCGGACAAATGGGACAAATTGGTAGATTGTGGCATCGAATGTATCCTTTTGTTCGGTTGGTTAAAAATCCTGAAGATCCAAAAGGAAAACCAATTCCCAAAAAAACATTCAGATACTTGGAATTTTTGACTTTATTTCCAGATAATTCGAGGGAATCTCAGGATTTTATCAAATTCCTTAATTCACAACAAAATCGTTCTAACAGTTTTCAAAAACTGTGGTGATTAAACTCTAAATCAACTAAAAACATCATGCGTCGCGTAATTTTATCTACCATCGGCACCAGCTTACTAACTAACCAAATTAATCGCGCTAATCCAGAAGAAAAAGATTGGTATCCCCAACTGCGCGATACAGCAAATTTAAACGAACAAGACACACCAGAAACTGTAAAAAATATTATTTCAACTTTAGAAGACAGAGCAAATAAGCAGCTTGATAAGGTTCAAATACCCCAAATCCGTCGTGCTAGTGCGGAATTAAATGGTATTTACGGTGTCTACCAAGAAGATTTAACTCAAGGAAAAGAAGATTATCATTTTCTGATTGCTACCGATACAATTCAAGGTAAAACTACCGCTGAAATCGTCGAAAACTTTCTTAGAAAACAAGGTTTAACTAATACCAGCATTTATGCTCCCAGCGGACTTTCTACTATAAGTACAGAAGCATTTTCTGTGGGAATTGATGAATTAATTGTTTGGCTGCAAGAAACTATTCCACCCTTAAGAGAAAGTAAATACAAAATTTGTTTTAACTTAGTGGGTAGTTTCAAGAGCTTGCAAGGTTATCTCAACACCATTGGAATGTTTTACGCTGATGAGATTATTTACATATTTGAAGGTCAAAAATCCGATTTAATTACTATTCCTCGCTTACCAATTTCTGTAGATATTTCCTCACTTAAACCTTACACAATGCAGCTAGCTTTACTAAATGCTGGAGCGGGACTTTCTCCCCAAGAAACTAACGGAATTCCCGAAACAATGTTAGGTGAAGTTGATGGAAAAATGACCCTTTCAACCTGGGGATATTTAGTTTGGAATCAGTGTAAAGATGATTTACTATCTGGAGATTTAATTAATTTTTCTAGATTGGAATATCAAGATAGTTTTAGGGCTGATTACAACAGAGTGAAGGAAAAACATAAGCGAGTTAAATTACAAGAAACTTTAGCTAATGTTACCCGTTTATTGAATGAGTCAAATGGCGATACTGCGATTCTTAAACAACATGGAGGAATAAAATATGACAAGTATACAAACAAAGGAAATATTGACCATTTTCGAGTAACTCAGAGCGTTCGAGTTACTTGTGTTTCTTCCCAAGGTAAATTGAATTTATATCATTACGGCGAACAACATGATGATATTAATAATAATCCTTACTAATTTTGTGACGACTTTTCGTATTGTTAAATAATCCTACTAATTAATCAAAAAATTACCCTCTAATTAGCTTTTAGAGGGTTTTTTCTAATTATTTTTATTCAACTAATTCGACTTAATCCAGTCGGCGGAAGATGACCCAATCGAACCAAGCGACATCCCAGAATACAAGTTTCCAACTAATCCGACTTAATCCAGTCGGTGGAAGTTGCTGTCAATTTCTGACAAATTGCAAAATGTAACTAGTTTCCAACTAATCCGACTTAATCCAGTCGGCGGAAGAACCAATCCTCCAAACCAAGATAGTAAAGACTCTTGTTTCCAACTAATCCGACTTAATCCAGTCGGCGGAAGTTAAGTCTTCCTGAAAACTCGAATGCAGACTTAGCAGGTTTCCAACTAATCCGACTTAATCCAGTCGGCGGAAGTCTTTAACTACGCTCACTAAAGAAGTAGACAGCAAGTTTCCAACTAATCCGACTTAATCCAGTCGGCGGAAGAACTCTCAATATAAGATATTGTCATTGAACTAAAAAAGTTTCCAACTAATCCGACTTAATCCAGTCGGCGGAAGCCTTAGCATAATTCTCAAGAGAATCTGCCATTTGAGTTTCCAACTAATCCGACTTAATCCAGTCGGCGGAAGACCGTCCCTTGAAACCCTTGCATGATAAGGATTCTACAACAGGTTTTGACGGGTCTAAAAAAAAGGTTCATTTCAGCCTCGCTTATTGATAATTAGTTTCACTTGTTGCAAGATGTAAAACGCTGAAACCATTTATTGATAAAAATTTCGGCGATTTTGACGGAACCCCCCTAGTTTTAGCTCTCGCTTCGACCCGTCAAAAAAACAAGCTCACAATCAAAAGATTAAAACGTTTACTTAGTTGTGTCTAGTTTTTATTTTAATGAATTTCTTTCAATTTTTTACTTCGCGCCAATCTTTTTTCCGTCAACGCAATTTCAATCGGATTTAAAGAATTTCCAGTAGGTTTACCATCTCGTGATTCTGCTGGAGTATATTGCAACCTTGATTGTCGCATTAATAAAGATGCGATTGTCATTCCCACACTACCCTGAGCAGTCATTCCCGTGAAATCAGCGATAATATCATCTTTTGTCCAACGGCTAGGAAGACAATCGTAAACGTTCATAACCACTTGAGAAAATTCTACCGGGTCATACACATCTTTGATTACTAATGGTTCGGGAATTATCAATTTAGGAAAATCCTGCTGTAGTTTTTTAGCAACGTTAAGACTCTGGGAAGAACAAATCAACCAGCAATATTTTAGTTCGGGTAGATGATGTTCTATTGCTTTGCGACAGGGTTCTTCTCTACTCACCAATAATATCAATCCTTTGTGTTTGCCAGGTGAGGATTTACCCAAATCTATCGGTGGTAAATTTGTGGTTATTGATTTCGTAACAAACCAAACACAAAACATGAAAATTAGCACCGAACCAATAGCAATTTTAACCGTATCTGGCGTGGTATCACCAATAATAGCTTTTAATATATCAGTAATCGCATTACCAAGTACGGATAAAAAGATTGCTCCAATCAGGAAAGGTATTAAAGTTTCTGGGTTAAAAAATCTCTTAGCTACTTGAAAGAAGCTGTTTTGCATATTGAATTTGAATTTAAGTATATTAAACAACGTTCATTATGTACTGTCGTTAAGAATACCTACATCTTGTTCTACAGGTTTTCAGCAAAAATGTCTTAAATTCATATTTAATTATTGAAGCTAAGAAATATTGCGCGAAACATGAACTATGGCTGCATAGTTATGAATGCGAGCAAAATACTTAGACCAACTCAATTTTCCACTTTAGATAATTCAGCTAACGGCACCATATACATATAAAAATCTAATTTTGCCTCAGCACCTTGTATATCCGTAATCATAAATGGCTGCCAGCTAGTTAAATTCCCTGGGCAATTGTTCCAAATCACCTTATCTCCAACTTGGGGTATTTTTTCAAGTTTTTCAAAATATTGATTTTTTAAATTACTAATATGTTGTTGTGCTTCTTCACCCAATACTTTCCAAGTCGCAGATTTTAATTCCTCAGTCCAATTATCTGTTGTTGAAACAACTTCTTCCCAACAAGTTGCTTGCAACAGCATTTCAACTTTCTTTGAAATATCTTCGGATGCCGCATCATCCTCGTTTTGATTACAAACTAATTTTAAATCGGTATAGTAAAAATATTTTCTCATTCCTGGAAATCTGACACCAATAGGAATTTTATTGGTCATTGATAAATCTACAATATGACCTCTGCGTCCCTTGCAGTTATGATGATTTGTTATTACCTCTACCTTACTACCGACTTCAAAACCCATAGCAGCTAAAGCTCTGGTACGGGTGACTCCATCAACCCACATCAACTCTTCTGGATTAGTTACAGCATAATCAGCCAAAAGCTTAGGCAAATTCTCAAACCAAGCTTTTTGCTCATCTTCCAAAAACCCAACCACAAATGCTAAAGACATCGAATCACGCTGAGTAACCGTAGCAATCGATTCCCAAGTATCACAAGTCGAAGCAATCGAACTTACTATTTCACAAGCGAACTTTCTATCCTTCTTACTAAAAGGCATTGGCAACGAACGAAGGAATTGTAATTTGCTTGCTAGTTCTAGGGGTGTAGGTGTTGTTTCTGCTTCTTGAGGTACCTCCTGTTGGACAGTAGCTTGACTATCAATATCAATCTGAGTATTATTTGGTACTTCGTTTACATCTTTATCAGAGTCAATCTCTGATTCATTGGTGTATTCAGACTCAGTACCTCCTGTATCTTTTTGCAATAATGATTCAAATTCTTGTTGTTTGGATTCCCAATTTATTGGACTCTCAACATCTTCCGAGTTTATAGTATTGCTTTCTTTTTCATCAGTAATCAAATCGGTTAGAGAGCTAATTTTATCCGTCGGAATCTCAACTATCTGATTGTCGTAGAAGTCCGCTATCGCCATTCTGACAATCCGCTGCGGAGAAAACCCAAACTGCTCTATCAACTTCTCTGTAAGCACTCCTGTCTGATGGTCATCCTCCACAATCTTGCCGAAAGTATAGTATCGATTACCATCTGGTGTTGCTCGCCAATTACCAACTTTTTTCTCTTTTCTTTGAGACTTGAGAAACTTTGCTCTTTCCTTAATCAATTCTAATACAAGTTTACAAGTCAATCCACCAATAGGAATATCTTGCAATTTTTCAATCAAAACGTTGTAATTCTTCGAGCATAACCGCAGCAATATCGGCACAGGTAATACAGCCAAGTGTTCCGGACAACCAACAAACGCTTGAAAATTCTCTGCAATTTTTAGCGATCGCCTTTCTTCCGTACTCCCTTTATCCCATCGATATTCTTCCAAAAGTGCGCGATACTGTTTCCTTGTACGAGTCTGCTTATATTCGTAAAGCGAGAATGCTGCGTACAGATACTCCAATGTACTTTGCTCCATGTGTAACGTAGGATTGGAGTCAATATAGTTCTGCTCGATGTACCTTTCGGTTGCAAGAATTAGTCCAGTCATGATAAATTCGGTTTGCTTTTATAGTGTTTGGTCTGTCACAAAGACCAATTTTTCTAATCCAACCAATCTGAATAACTTAAGCAGCTGTTGAGAGCGCTTTAGACACTGCTGCTGCTGGCTTGCTTGCCTTGAGAAAAACGTCAGTTAATGAAACTTGGGAGATAGCAGCCAACGCATAGCCCAAAGTATGCTTGTGAATTCGGGGCATTTTACGAAATGACATATCTTGTCCCCAGTCTTGAACCGATTTTGTTCCTATTTGCAAAACATCGGTAAGGGTTTTAACACAAGTGCCACGGAAATTAGCATGAGAGACAGTTTGTAATATTTCCTGCTCGGTTAACTCATCTAAAAGAACTTTCTCTAAAAACGTTTGAGCATCAACCGATGGTGGAACAAAATCCCCTTTCAGGATGCTTCCTAGCTGAGGAGGTGCAATTTGAGCAGCATAGATATAAGCAAGAGAAATCCTACAATATTTAGGCATCCCTTCAAAATTGAGGTCGCTTCCCCATTTACGAACCGTGGCTCGCTGAATATTAAAAATCGTACAGAATACCGTAATGCATTTTTTGCGATACTGACTGTCTGTTTCTTCTTCAAGTAATTCCGAGGCAGTCAGTTCGGCAATACCGAAGCAGTGGCGTAGGAACTGCCTGGGTTCTAAACCTTGTTGTGGTAAACTTTTCAGGATTTCGCAGTTTTTCATCTTAAAGATTCCTGTTTGTAAGGAAAGGGATTCATGGAAGCATTGAACTTTTGGAATCGAAACTGAAATTTATTCTATTGGAATAATAACCTATATAGGTATATTAATACAAAATACTTAACTTACTACATTGCTTATATGCTGATATTTGTCTCAATGACATAATTAAGGTAAGTGTCGTAATGGGTGAAATGTGTCTAACTTGAAAAACACGGAAGATAAAACCGTAAAGCTTGTGGTTTTTTTGTCAGATGACGAGCGCACACAATTTAAAATCGCTTGCGCTCGTAGCAAAACCTCCATGAGCCAAAAAGCCAAAGAATTAATCCTTGCTTGGGTTGAATCAGAAGAAGAACAATCTTCATAAAATGGTCAATTGTACGGCTCGGGACTGAATTGAGTGGTGTTTTCATGCAAGAAAACTCTCAATTCGTCTCGGGGCAATTTCTGTGGGTTGGCTTGGTAATACATATGCAAATTAATTCAGACACAATCAAAAAAAGTTATTAGACATGGCAGAAGATAATGTTCGTTTTTCAATTACCCTATCTCCTTATGATTTTCGGAAGCTAAAGCTTTGGGCAAAACTCCGAGGTCGTCCTCCCGCTGCATTTGCGGCTCAAATCATTGCTGCAAGGCGCTTAGACTAACTTTGAAAGTATTAATCAGCAACTCGCAGAATATGCGCGGCGATACAAAAATATTTCTATTGAAGAATTAGAAGCTAGCCTTGATTCTGATTGATTGCTATTTTTCATCTCCTGCAACTCCTTTTCCCCAAATTTGATAATAAGCCATCGAAATATTTAAGCCAATAAATATTTCACTAACTAAGCACAAGAATAATATACACTACGAAGATAGCACAAAGATAGCTAAAAGATGCTATAAAGTGTTTATAACTCAACTATGCGATTAAGAGCGGTTGTAACTATTGTGTTAACCGACAAGCGTAATGGCGTATGAATGGGTATATTTTTAAAGGAGATGTAGATGTGTCAAAGCTCCAAGTAGAAACAATGCCGCTTGAAGAAAATGTCAGATTAAATATTACAGTTTCCCGTTATAACCTCCAAAGGTTGAAGTATTGGGCTGCTATTAGTGGTAAAACTCCTAGTGCTTATGCAAGCCAAATAATATCAGCACGACTCGAAGCAAACTTCGACTTAATTAACCGACAACTTGAAGATTTGGCTCAAAGCAAAGGAATTGAGATGTCAGATTTAAAAGAACTTCTTGATGACCAAGATTCTAAATAACCATTTAACCTCCGCTGTTTTTGATTTACTGGGCTATCTTCTTGAAAATAGAAGACGATATCAAAAGAAGCATTGCGTTTTGCAAAGATATTTTTGTGTCATATATCAGCATCATCTCATAAGCAGCTATTTCACAACTAAACAGCATCGTTATCGAAACAAAATTTAAATTCAATAAAAGATACGATGAGACATGAAAATTTATTAGACTTACCGTGACTAAGAGAATAAGCGTTTCTATTCCCGACTTAACCCATGAAAAATTACAAACTTGGGCTGACATTGAAGGTACTAGCCTTGCTGATTTAGCAGCTTATTTGTTGCGTAGAGACATTGAAATAGCTGAAAAAGAGGGAAAGCTCAGATATCCAGATGAACAAAATAGCAACTCTGAATAAAAGCCAGCCATGAGCTATTCCTAATTTCTCTCCTAAAAAACTTGGAAGGTTTCGCTATTTTTTATGGTTATTCATATTTGAAATTTGTAGAAGTTTATCAACAATACAGTTATCATAGTCTACATAGGTCATGTATATCAATAAGGCTATGTGGATTATTCCCAAACTGAGTTAACTAGCGGAAAATGAGCGTGTGGTATATGTGACCTATCTATGTCAAAAGAAGACAAAACTGTAAGCTTTAGAGTTTTCCTACCTGAGTCCCTCCGAACAGAATTTAAAGTCTGGTGTGCTAGAGAGGGGACAAATATGAGCGAAAAATCTAGGGAGCTTATAGAGCAATGGATTGAAAGTAGAGTTAATCAAAGTAGTAAATGAATACGCAACTAATTGACCCGTTCAAATTACCCACAATCTCGCTCTCACAACGGAAGCATCTACCCTTAGTTTGTGCAGTCTACTTTGTGCTGCATGACAACAAAGTTGTTTACGTTGGTAAAGCAACAGTACTAAGACAGCGTTGGGATTCTCATCATAGAATTAAGGAATTTAAAAATTTACCTGGTGAAGTTCGCATCGCTTGGCACAAAAGTGATAGTCCAGAGTTAATAGATGAGTTAGAAAAATCCATGATTGCTTGTTTCAAGCCTTCGATGAATGGCTCCAAAGTTGAATATGCAACCCCACGGAAGACAATTTATCTTGAACCGAAAACAATGGAAGCTCTCAAACAACGAGCTAATAAGGAGAAACGAACAGTAAGCAACCTATGCAATTTATTAATTGAGCAAGAAATGAGCGAATGGTTAAAGCTGGAGAAAACTTCAGATGCTAAAACAGAAAAATACAGTCAATAATTCGTAATCAAAGTACGCTCTTGTTAATTTTTATGAACTATTTGCACAACAATATCTTTGTACTTTAAAGGAAGTCAGTTTCTACATAAGCAAAAATAAGGGGTGAAATTTCTGGCAATATTCTTATATTGTTGGACACCTCACAATTAATTAGAAAAATTGACAATAGAGTCATAAACAATCCCGTTTTATTTGGATATTACAGGGATTCTTCGCAATGATTGCGATTGCATTGAAGAAGGCAGAGGGCAGATGGCAGAAGGCAGAAGGAACAATTAGTGGGGGATTCAGACCCGCCACTAATTGTAAGCCGCCAAACTTCGTTGTGGCGGGGGTCTTAAACCCTTGCTCCCTACGGTCGCGAGAAGTACGAGACAGATTCCCTTCTGCCCTCTGCCTCCGTACTTCTGCCTTCTTGATCAATTTTGTACTTGATGAATCAAGAATATCAAAACACAGATTTATGTATGTGTTTTATTTACATTTTGTAATTATTTATCAGTGCTAAATTATTTTCACACAAATTAAAAGTAACGTTTTTTAAAATAATTGATTTAAAATGCTTCAAATATGCTTTGTGGTTTCGATAAACTGGGATAACGATGAGTAAACAACAGTTTGAGCAAAACCCAAAGCTACCTCCAAAACGCGGTCGTCCAGTTGATATGCAAAAAGACCGCGTAACTTTTCATATTAATGTTGATACACGTACTCAAATTGAGAAGCTGATACCTGAATGGGGTAAGAGCTTGTCAATGGTAGTAAGAAAGTTAGTCAATTTAGGTTTGGAGGTTGTTAGTTTATCGAACAAGGGAATTACTCCTCGTTCGGGTAATTTAGAGGATTGGCTTGCAAGCTATACTTCTTTGGGAACCGAATTAACTATTGCTTGTGAAACTCTAAATTTATCGGTTCCTAAATCTGGGCAAGTAGCTATTTGGCTTCTAGATAAAATGGCTTTTGGGTCAAATGACCCTCACGTTATTAGTGAAGAATTAAATACTACCCCAAACCTACTAGAAAGAATTCGTTTGGGTAAACAAGTACAAACTTTTAGCTTCAAACAAGGACTAGAGTTACCTCAAAATGAAGAATTTTTAACTTGGTTGGAGCAATTGTATGATAATGCTTTAATTGGACAAGAATTCGTTACGACTTGTCAAACGCTTGGCTTGCAACCACCACAGAAAGGAGAAATAGAGGAATGGTTACTTTTAAAGATGGGACAACACCCGCAGCTTGAGCAAAGTAACGTCGCAGAAGCCGACTCTACAGCACAATCGCAATCAACAGAAGATGATTTGCTTGGAGTGAATTCCCAACCGTTTTTGGAGTATTTATTGACGCTCGATAAAATGCCGACTGAAGAAGAGCAGTTTTTGATTGCTAGTCGGTTTGGTGTAGAGTCAACACATCTTACAAAACTAATATCTCGGATGATGTTTGAGGAGAAGGGGTGAAACAAATAACTGAAACATAAATTTTTCGGTATTGATATGTATCTATATTACAGCCGTAGTCTTTACGATTAGTCGCTGATAGATGACAA
Organism: Rivularia sp. PCC 7116; assembly: GCF_000316665.1. Taxonomy (GTDB): domain Bacteria; phylum Cyanobacteriota; class Cyanobacteriia; order Cyanobacteriales; family Nostocaceae; genus Rivularia. The sequence continues at coordinate 6,221,013 of NC_019678.1, forward strand.
CGGCAGAAAATTTTAAGATAGAATTATTCATAAGTTATTAGGCAAGAAGTAGATAATGTCAATCCTCAAAGTTGAAGTACAATTATCTTCCGAAGAATTGCTCAAGGCAGTTGAGCAATTAAACTTGTCTGAATTAGAACAATTTGTATCACAAGTTATTGTTTTAAAAGCACAACGTAAAGCCACCCGACTGCCGCAAACAGAAGCAGAATTATTACTTAAAATTAATCAAGGTATTCCTGATAATATTCACAAAGATTACGAAGAATTAAAGGTTAAACGAGAAGAAGAAACTCTCACAGGTGATGAGTATCAAAGGTTATTACAACTGACTGAGGAAATAGAAAAAATCCAAGCACAACGTATAGAAAATTTAGCAGAGTTAGCACGTTTGCGTGGTGTGTCACTAACTGCATTGATGGAAAATTTAGGGATTCACGCAACAAAATAATGTCCGATTCAAGAGTGAAGGCGCAGTTAAAAAAGTCTGTAGTAAAAAGAGCTAACGGATGTTGTGAATATTGTAGAAGCCAAGAAAGTTTTGCAATTCAAGCTTTTTCTGCCGAGCATATTATCCCCAAAAGTAAAGGTGGAGAAACAAATTTAAGTAATTTGGCTCTTTCTTGTCAGGGTTGTAATAATCACAAATATAATAAAATCCAAGGTTATGATCCTGTAAGTGGTGAAACTGTACCTTTGTATCATCCACGTCAACAACTATGGAATGATAATTTTGCGTGGAATAATGACTTTACTCTAGTTATTGGTTTGAATCCAATAGGAAGAGCTACAGTAGAAACTTTAAAGTTAAATCGAGAAGGAGTTGTGAATTTACGACGAGTATTGTTCGCAATGGGTGAACATCCTCCTTCTTGATGTTAATGATTGATTAATATATCGCTTCAAAATATGCTTCAATGACTGAAGAATCATCTTGCTAAAATATTAAGTAAACGGTGAAATCAAACGCCATGAGCATGATGCTTACCCCCCAACAAGAACAATTTATTCAAAGCAAACTGCCTTCCAGGTAAATATCGCGATGCACAAGAAGTATTAGCACTTGCTTTCAAGCTTCTTGATGAATACGAGCAAGCAGATATTGATTGGATAAATTCCGTGAGAGAAAAAATAGACGCAGCAATTGTAATTAGCGAACAAACTCCACCTATTGATGGAAAAGCTTTTGTAGGTCAAATTTTGAAAGATTTGCAGCAAGTGCGCGAAAGGTAAAAATCAATCCCAGATATTTTATTACCATTCTTGCAACGGAAGACTTAAAAGAAATTGCGAGCTTATGAAGACAACTCGGGTATTGAAATTCTCCGAGTAGTTAATGCTCGTCGAGATTTACCATCTATTTTTGAAGAGCAAGAATAATTAGTTGTACTCAGGAGCTTAAACAATCGCATCAAAAACTTGCTGTGCTGTAAGGTTTAGTTTGGGGAAAGTAGGAGAGATAATTCGCTCGTCACCTCTAAAAGCAGTCATCTGATATTCATCATCAATCAATTCGCATACAAAAAACGTAGGTTGCTTGGGATTAGCAATAAATTTTCTTCCACCCAATGCTGCGTAGTCAGCTATCCAATATTCGGGTATTTTCATAGCTTGGTAATTACCAAACTTGGTGTAATAGTCATCTTCCCAATTCGTACTAACAACCTCGACTATTAGAGGAATCGAAACGCTATGAATAACCGTAGATTCTTTTTCCCACAATGGTTCATTATCTAAATTCGCATCATTTATTAAAACAATATCTGGTAAATAACCTGACGATTTGTTTGGTGGCTTTACTAGTGCTGTTTTTGGAATAAAATATGGCAGTTTTAAGCGTTTATACTCAATGCAAACTTCTCCTGCTAAAAGACCCGTTACTTTTTCATGTTTACCAGTTGGTTGAGCCATTTCTACAATTATGCCATCGTGTAATTCGTATCGTTTTGCAGAATTTTGGGGCAACCAGTCTATAAATTCTTCAAAAGTTAATAGTTTCGATGGAGTAATAGTCATAAATCAAAAGAATTATATTTGACTCTTAGTTCGTGTAATCAATAGATACAGAACACCTGTATTAATTGTAATTTAAATTTAGCGATCGCAGTCGCAGTGCTTGATTGTATAATCCAAAACTTGTATCTGATTTTAATCTGGCTTATTCGCAAATAAAATCATCCTTAAGTAAATATTTCTATCTCAGTAATTATTTTTTCAAACGTTACTTTTATATTTATTTTCTCATGATATATCTAAACCTACTTGCATTGCTGATATCCAATATGTAACCTAACAATTGTTAATTGAATTGGGTCTAAATTTAAATCAGCTTAAGTCGAGTTAAACCCAAACGAAAGTAACTGGATTTGTTAAATAAAAAATATTTAACAAACATCACTGTGGTACTTAAGTTAACCCTTTTTCACATGGACAATCATATTTAGTTGGAATTGAGTGGGTATGGTATATGAAAACGTTATCTACACGCAGAAGACACTTTCTCAAAGATATGGAATTTCAATTGCAGCCTTACAGCAGTGGTTCCCATACGCGGGAATCGTGAAACCTAAGAAGCGCGGAGGATATTTTGATGCAGCAGCAGTTGAAGTAGCTGATATTTTTTATGTAGCTATCAGAATTAGAAGGTTGACTTTCGAGGAATATTTAGAGCAGGTAATTCCTGCTGGTGGATTAGATGCTTATTTACGTCTTGTTAACAAGATGACTCTGTATGATTTTTTGACCAAGCACATATCCGAAGCAGAAAAAAATAATCCAATCGTACAAACAGTAATTAGGAGAATAGAGCGTAATGAAGCATATCAATCAGCTAGCACAACAGCTACAAGTTTCACCTGAAGTTGTGCGAAATATTTGCCAATTATTGGATTTAGAGATTAATGAGAATACAATTCCAGAACAAGTTGAATCCCAGTTGGTAAATCTGAAGGCTGCTGCAAATAAAGAAAATATGTCTTTAGAAGAAGCTGCTCGGCATTTACTTGAGATGCGTAATAGTTCCGAAGAATTAGGCGATCGCAAATTCAACAAGCGTGAATACATCAAGCAAAGATTTGGAGTAGATCCAGAACAAGCTTCTGGAGATAGTTTTGTAGGAATGCTTTACGGGGATACTGATAGAGGGATTCAACTGGGACAATTACGCCATCGAGTAGTTCTTGAAACTTCTACTCTTGCTTTAGAGGAATTTATATTTAGTGGAACTGGAGATAATTTAAATGAATTTGACCAAGCCCAGGAGCGGATTAACTCGCGCATTGATAATGATTTTTTCGGGAAAGTCAACTGGGGGGAGGAAGCACATCCCCTACTGCTGAGTACATCAACACCGCAGCAGAAACAGTTGAAGTCCTCGCAGCAGAAAATAAAGCAATCTCAGAAGAAATAGTCAATCAAATGCTACCTATTTGTTACCAGTTTCGGGATGAAAGTTTATTGCAAATGCGGAATAATTCAACAATCGCAGTTGGTATACACTTTCTGAGTGTTTTAACTGGAACAGTTGTTGGAACATGGGTAGCAATTCCCCCAACTCAAGAAAGACGAGAAATTTCTAGCATTCAACCTATTTTAGTTGGAGTGGGGATTGGCGAAATTATTGGGTTAATTTTGGCACTAATTGTAATTTGGAAAAGTAATAAAAATGAAAGCAGCGTTTGATTTTTTGGTTAATACCGCAGGTGGATTATTAATGAATTTGGGTGTTTCTGGAATGGTCGGTCAATTGATGGGAATAGGTGCAACCCTTGCCCTAAATCCATTATTGCTCTTAACCGGAATAGTAGTTGGTGGCGCAGGAATTGCTGTTGCTCGCGAGCTAAATAAACGCCCGCAATTAAGTTTGATTGTTGACAATACTTAAATGATTAGTTCTAATGTTTACCCCCGTACCCGTTCGAGATAAAAAACCAACTAGAAAGAAAAGAAAGATAAATATAGGGTTATGGACGGCTTTCTCCACTGTTGGAGCAATTTCCGTAATTGGTGCAGTAGCTCTGATGGTTGGCTGGAAGCAACAGATACCACCAAGGAATCAAATTTCAGCCGTACAGCAAGCTAAGACACAAGTATCTCAAATACGTGAAGTCTACCTAGAAAAACTTACTCGTACTGACTATAACATTGACCATCTTTCCAGTTACTCTTCTGTTGAAGGTACGTCTAATTTGAGCGGTTGGCGACAAATGGCAGCAGCATTATGGGGTCAACAACTTAAAAGTCAAATATCTGCGATGCAGAGCGATGAAGATTCTGGTTTTTACCGTCTTCATTATATGCCTGCATTAGAGATAGTTAAATTCAACTCCCTGGATGTTTTGCTAGAAGCGGCTTCGGGTAATGATACCTTTTACTGGGGTTATCGCAAAACTGATGGAACGAAAGTAGAAGAAAAGATTCCTATAGGTGCGGCTGCTGTAATGATATTAGGGAAACTCGAAGCAATTGATTACGCGCAAAATCTGGAGTCTCAACCCGTAGTGGATTTGAATCAGATGCTAGTGCAAATCCGTAATGTTCAAGAACCATATTCCCTTGCTCAAGCGCAGTTATTGCGTGCCCGTGGATATTCAGATCCAGTTGAACAATTAGCTCAAGTAGGAGAAATTCGTGAAAAAATCAAAAAACAACAGGAGGAACGAAAACTTTATTTGCAAGAGATGAAAGAGACAGTCAGACCAGCTACTCCGAATCCAGAAGATACTCAACCTTAAATAACCCTTACGTTGCTCTAATTAATGTTTGTAATCTCAAATCCCAAACCAAGGAGACTGTAGCATGTACGCCAAATTTGCCGCTGCAATAATTTGTATAGCTTTATGTTCGCTAAACGTGGTAGCGGCAGTTAAACGTACTCCTATCCGTACTACTCTTTCTGGTTCAACCCGCACAACAATTGAGATGATGCCGTCCCCCAATTCATCCGTACACTGGATGAGTGCAATCATCTTTATCGCTGGTTTTGCTAGTTTTCTGGGATGGGGAATTTCTGATTACAACAACATAATTGAAGATAATGAGATTATTGATGATTCGGTAAATACAATTGCCCCCACAACCTCGAATAATGTTCAATTACCCCCACCTGTTAATCCTGATGTGAATAGTATTTCTAGCAATAACTTAATTCACTTTCCCTCACGCTCTTTATCTAATCATTCTGATTTAGATATAGCGAACCAATCTGAAACATTGTCTCCACAAGAATTTTATTCTCAACTTCAGCAAGAAGATTTGTGGAAAGACGATAATTCCAATCCCAATAATACTGCTAATTAGGAGTTAAATATGTCCAGAAATCGTCGCAATCATGTTGATATTGACTATTCCGATGGTGGTGCAATTGTTCCCACTACACGCTTACAGGGAATGTTGAACCAAGTTCAACAGCAAGGAGGTATGGTAAATCAGCAGCCAGGAGTGCCAATGTCAGTTGATTCCCAACCTGTAGAAGTAAGGTACGTCAATTCACAAACGAGCTATAAACCAAAAGTCCCTCAAATTGAAATTCCCTATGTAGAAACGTGGAAAGCTCATAGATTGCATCCCCAGAACCAAGCGCGTTTCCTTTGGTATCCTGCCTACTTCCTCAGCGATTGTATAAAGTCTCCAATTGGTGTTGCTGCGGTTGGATTGTGGTTGTTCGTAATGTTGGTTAATTTTCTACTCAATGGCAGCTATACCGGACCAGGTTATGCTTCCGGGAAAAAGATTGAAGTTGTACCAGAGGAAGTACCCTCGTTTGCAATGCCTGTATTTCGGCAGTTGGAATAATGCTGGTCAAAATTTGCTTTGGAGTAACTTTGTTAGTGTGGGTACTCGATATTCTCCAACCAGGGTACCTTAAATTTTACAACTTAGGTAATGTCACTCAAAAAATTAAATTCCCAATTTCGGGTATGGTTATTTCTCAACCCAAACCGAAACCCACACCAACTGATTCTGTTTGCAACAATCCTCTCAACAATTTTGAGAAGTTACTGAGTTCCACCAATTCTAGTTGTCAGAATGCGAATAAAACTGGAAATTGAAAGTAACAATACCAAAACAGTAGATTTGGAAGAGTCCGGAAGCAATCTCTCTATCGATAGAAACTGGGGATATGCTTTTGCTACTTTGGCTTTGAGCATTGCGATCGCACTTCCCCAAGTTTCAAAATGGGTTGAATCCCAACAACCAATTAGATTACTCCAAAGATTAGCGAAAAACACCAACAAGCTTACCGATTCAAAAAGTACAGCTTTTCCCACAATAAAAGGTTCACCTATCACCAGTGGTTTTGGTTGGAGAATTCACCCTATTACTCGGGAACGTAAGTTTCATTCGGGTATTGATTTTGGTGCTTCTAAAGGTACTCCAATTTATGCATTTGAAGCAGGTTTAGTTGAGTTTGCTGGTTGGAGAGGTGGTTATGGAAAAGCTGTGATTATTAATCATGGTGCTGGTAAATCAACCCTTTATGGTCATGCTAGCAAGCTTTTTGTAAGACAAGGAGAAAGAGTTGTAGCAGGAAAAAAAATCGGCAAGATAGGAAGCACGGGAATGTCTACAGGACCGCATTTACATTTCGAGGTGAGGTTAAATAATAAGCCAGTTAACCCACGTCCCTATTTAGAAAAGCATAAAGTAAACTCTAACTATTCACCTCGAATGCAGGCTTTTTTAGCAACTATTCGCTGGGCTGAAACCGGGACAAGTGGAACCCAAAGTTATCGACAATTAGTTTTTAATGGCACTTTTGATAATTTTTCAACTCATCCGTTAATTAAACAATGTGCCCCAATTAATGGTAAGAAAACCTGTTCTACTGCTGCTGGTGCTTATCAAATGCTCGACAAATCTTGGTGGGATTTGCAGCCAAAGTTAAACCTGCCAGATTTTTCTCCTGAATCACAAGATAGGATGGCTATTGAATATATTCGTCGTAACAGGGCTATTTCTGATGTTGAGTCGGGCAATTTTACTCAAGCTGCTTGTAAAGTTGGTAAAATTTGGGCTTCATTTCCGTGTAATTCTTACAACCAAAATCCAAAAACTATAAACGAATTAAGTCGCTATTACCGAAAGCAATTGTCTCGGAGGGTTGTTCGTTAATATGTCAAATTATACTAACACCGAAATTCATCAAGCTGTTACCGTTCTTAAATCACAGGGATTATCTAACCGAGATATTCTTGCAGAAGCAGAACAATTATTTGATTTGGATCAACAGTTTTATGTTGCAAATATCCTTCAAGAATCGGATTTTGGTAGTAAGATTATTCGTCCAGTTAAAAACTACGACCATGATTACTTATTTGAAATTATTTACCAAGCCGTAATAAGTGGTACCGATTATGACCAAATAATTAATGTTTGCTCGGAAGAATTAAACTTGGAAGATTTAGCTTTCTCCAAGCTAGCATTAGAGTATGTTTTAATTAATCGATATATCAGTACATATGAAAGAGATGCTTTCATTCTTGAACTATATAAGCAATATCAAGAAAGTAAATCCTATCAAGATTTAGTTAAGCTTGCTGATTCTACCAAGAACATTTATCTAAAACAGCTAGTTTATAAAACAGCCGAATTAGTCGCTAAGAAAAGCGGAGAAATTCCATCTTTATCTTTACCGAACAGTAAAACAAATCCCTACAACGGTAATTTAATCAGTAGCACCGAACAAGAAATTGCTGAAGTCGAAGAAAAATTTAATCATAAGGTGGGTGACACCTTAGTCGAAACTCTTAATGATTTCGGTGTTAGCTGTAGCTATGTCGATACTAAAGTTGGCCCCACCTTCAAACGTGTCAAAATCAAATTGAAAAAAGGAGTTAGTTTTAAGAAGGTTCAAGGACTTGGTAGCGATTTGGTTCAGCAATTGGGAGAAGAATTGAGCTTTGAAAACCCACCGATGATATCTGTTGTACCGGGTGCTGTTGTGTTTGATATTCCCAGACTTGAACGACAGATAGCCCATTTCAACGATTACGTTGACTTAACAAGTGAGATTAATATTAATAGAATAGTTATCCCCGGTGGTGTGGATGTTGATGGTAACTATATTGAAATATCACTTTGCGACTCAAATGTTTACCATACTTTGGGAGGGGGTATGACTGGTGGAGGAAAGAGCCAGTTTGAAAAAGCAATGGTTCTTTATTTAGCATTGCGCTATCCTCCCGGTTTGATCAAACTTGCTTTAAGTGACGTTAAATTAGTATCTCTGACTTGCTTCAATGGACTTCCCCATCTCATAGCACCCGTTGCAGAAGATGCAGCCAACACCCTGCAAATTTTCAACTATTTGGTAGCAGAGCAAGAACTTCGCTACGAGGAATTTAAACAGGTGGGAGTTGAAAATATTAAAGAGTACAATCAGATGTTTCCCGATTGTCCCATGCCTCGTATAGTTTCTGTAACAGACGAATGTTTTGATTTACTTTCAGACAGTAGCTACAAAGACTCAATTGAAATGGATTTGATGAAGCTGCTAGCTAAAGCCGGTGCTGCGGGAATCAATATTTTTCTGTTTACCCAACGTCCTGATAAAGACGTAATTAAACCTCTGATTAGATCAAATTGTTCGGGTAAAGTTGCTTTTATGGTATCCCGTCCAGAAGATAGCGGGATTATTCTAGGTAATCCCGATGATAACCGTGCTGCTAGTTTATTGGGTAGTGGTGATATGCTTTATAAGTCTCCTAAAGGTGTTATGCGTCTTCAGGGTTTATTTTTGGGTACAAAAGTAGATTTTGGGGATTATCTTAAGCAAGCAATGAGTACCCCTAGTGAAAATTCTTGTTGGGATTCCGGGTTAGAATTTTCTAGCTTTTCAATTGAAAATACTTCTAATCATCAAACGAGAGCTAAAAATTCAAATAAATCCACAACTGATTCGCTTATTACAAATAATCAGAAAGAAGAATTTTCTTTTGATATTAAGCTTGATGATTTAATTAAGTCTCAAATTCATTCTCTCCACAGCCGAGGTTACGAACTGCATCAAATATTACAAGAGGTATTTAATTTATCGCGTTCTGATGGTAGAAAGTATAGGCGAATCAGGGATATTGTTGCTGAATTTATTGCTGGTTTGGAAGAGCGAAATAAAGATGATATTTGAAAGTTTTCTAATGGGTGATATTCCTGGTGGAATTATTGCAGTGTCAATAAAGTAAGTTCAATTCTTGCTATTACCATTGGGGATAAATGATTGCCGATACTGAAAATATTAGTACAGAATTATTTTAATTCTGAAAATAAAGAGTAAGGCGTAGGCTAATTGTTTTCCTCAAATCCCAATTTTAAATATGCCGGGGCAAGAGTAATTTTTGCTTTTGTTACCTATATTAGAGAGGGATAAACTATGTTTAAGAAATTTTGTATCAAAGCATTTCAAGCAATTAATCTGACAGTGGGAGCAACTTCATTAGCTGCAATTGCTGTTGGTGCAATAGCAGTTTTTGGCGGTGCTGGCTTATTTAGTCTTGAAAAAGCTGGAGTAAAGACAATACCAGATAAACGAATTCAACAAACATTATATCTAGGAATGGGTTCTACTCTTCTAGGAAGTGTTGGGTTTGTATCTGCTTCTTTCGCTGCTGCTTGTGTTGCTTCGATTGTAAGTGATGCTGAGTTGGATGATGAGGAGGAATTTTTAGCTTCTAATGATACTAATCCCTTAGTATTTAAGTCGAGTGGGAGTATCCCAACGACTGAAAATAATGATTTGCTATATCTTTATCAGATAATGCGAATTGAAGGTTGTTCTCATCTCGACACGAAGTTGATTGTTGGAAGGATAGAAGATGAAGCATTACGAAAAGTTGTTGTTTACGATTTTTTGGATTCACGTCGTAAAGATAGCTTAATGGAATTATTTGACCTCGATTTTGATGAGGAGAAGCTAATTGGAAAAGCATTTTCATCCTTAAAAGCAAACCCTTGGAATGCTGTTTGTGAATTCGTTGATTTCTACCGCCCTCAGTTGGAATTTAAATCGTCTTACGAGGAATTTTCTAGTTTTAATCTAGAAATATGTGCTGGATGTCGCAATTTTCATGGAGCAAATAAAATCGTTTGCGGAATGCATCCATATGGGTGGGATGATAATTGTACTTGCCCCGATTGGCAGTCCGATAAACATCAAAAACGGGTTTATTTTCCATTCGAGCGTGAAGAGACAATTGAGCAGTTGAATCAAAGCATTGATGTAAATCAAGCAACTTTAATGAAAAATGACGACGGCACTTTAACTCTTTGGGATGACTACACCAATCGTAGATTTCATTTTTCGTGGGCAGGAATTCTTCTTGATAATTCAGACAAACTAGTAGAATTGGGCGAACACGCTCGATTGCTTTCTTACATTCAATATTTTTCAGTACGAACTGTAATTGAATTTGACTATTCATCTAAAATTGATGAATTTGCTCAACAGTTGAAGGGTATTGCTACTGTTGAAATTAGCGATACGGGTATTAATCTTAGGCTTAACCATTGCCCAAAGTTCAATATAAATATTGAACGACAATACCGTTTCTTATTGAATGGTATTCCGTTGTACCCTTACGAATCGATTGTGCCGCAAGAACTCAAATATAATTACAATCTTGTGACTTTTATTGGATGGTTGAAAGCTAATAAAACTAGGGTAAGACAATGAATCAAACTTCCAACTTCAATCTAGAAATTCAAGAATAACCTATCATACATAACTTAGGGTGTCTATCTACTCATCTCTTGGAAAACACTGCAAATTTCGGGAAACTTAGTTTATCTGCTACAAAAAAGTAGTAAAACTCTCTTTCCTTCAGGATTATGGGCATGATTTGTTAGATGCATTCAGTACGGGGAGTTCAATCTCCCCACTACTGGGTGATATTTACAAATCATCCAATAATTATTTGGAGGAGCTACAATGTTTAAATTTTTGTTTGATTGTTCGGCATTTGAAATTTCTACTACCATTCAAACTGTCAACAATATCTTATTTCCGGTTGTTTTGTTTGCGATTATCTTTATTGTAATGTGCGAGATTTTCTTAGTTGATATTGCAGTTGATGACAAATTACCAATGATAGATACACAATTCATCCCTGGTGTTGTCAGAACTCAAATTGATGAGAACATTCCTTATCAAAAAGATGAACCAAACGTCGAAAACTTGCTTTCTAATATGGAAGTAAAAATCGGCGATTACAAAACTGAAATGGAATTGTTTGATATTGATAAAGAACATCAAAATCTTACAGCCAGATTACGTTCATGAACTGCGACGATTTTGTCAAATCAAATTTCGTTAAAGTGAAATAGATAGCTATTATAGAACTTTCAACCCGAAAGCTAATCAACGCTTGTAATATTGAACAACAAGTTAAAACTTGTAGAAATATCGGCGATGGGCAATTGAAAAGCCTCGGTATATAGATTGGGCTTTATTTCATCTTAGAAAATTTAATAATTTATATAATGAAGTAGTTTATAGCCAATAGATGATAAGTCAACAAGCACATTTCCTAATTCCTTCGGCTCCAATTTGTGTAAACTACCTCCATATCAGAGTATTAATAATTAATCTTCAATAAAATTAATCTTATCTTTTACTTAAATAAAGTTTACAAACTATTGCTCAAAGACAAGGAAAAAGAAATTCACCTGTGGATATAGGAGATAATTTCAACGATATTATTGACCTCTTAAAGATTATATTTTGCAGATAGAAGACAAGTCTGGGTATAGTTTTGAGGCGAAGTCCATTCATAACATTGAATTGGTGCGATCGCGTTTAACCGATGACCTAAGAAAAGTGTAAGATGTGCTGGAGTCGCAAGAAAGAGATGCACTTGTTTGCTTTTAGCAACCGCTAAAGTATCTGAAATTAAATTCTTGATTTTTCTAACAGCAAGGTTTGCTTGTTCTGATGAGATAATAGCTTCCTGCCCGTGTATATGAAGTACGGGCATTCCATCAAGCCCATAATGTTCTAAACTTGCTTCTACTTCGGCGGCTATATCTCGAATTATTGCAACAGTTATAATTAAATGCTCTCCACCATTTTCAACTGTTTTAGTCGATAGTGAATATTCAGGAGTACTACTATTAGGATGAGCATCAGTTGCCCATATTTCACTTCTGTATTTCATTTCTACTGTAAAGCCAGCAACAGATGAAAATACACTACCAATTGCTAAAGATGCTGTTAACCTTCTGTTTCCTGTAAGCCGGATTCGTGTGACACCGCGATGTTCCATAATCCAATTTCGTGTTTGTTCAAGCTCCCATAGTAATTGTTGATTCCATTGTTTTGTAGGCGGATATGTACGTGTTGTACCACCAAAAAAATTAGCCCAATTAAAATGTAAGCCAGAAGTCGTAGAAATTTTCGCTTCTTTTTGGTGTGAAGTAAAAATTAAGATAGGATTTACTTCGGGAAGATGTTTTGAATCTATTTTTTCACGTAGCTTGATTTCTACTTTTTTTCGGCTAATAGGTTGATTTTTATGCTGACGTATAAGCTTCAAAAAATTAGCATATATATCTGTAAGTATTCTATTAGACAAATCCTCATATTCTCGGAGATGGTCAATTAAAGATTGTCGAAATAATGCTTCTCCATGAGCTTGTGCCATGCTGTATTCATGTTGTATAAAAACTTTCTCAAATAAAAATTTAGCTACTTGTTCATCTTTTCCAAGTTTTTTTACAATCTGCACATAATCTTGGAAGGAATTATCTTTAATACTAGAATCATTCTCGTAAAAATTATATGGATCGCGAAGACGACGCAACCCGTTAACTAAAGGTTTAAGGTCAGTAGATAATCCGGTTGATACAAGGGTAAACCAACGATAAGTACCTGGACTACCATCATCTACTTCTTGGAACCGTTTTATTTCTTTCCAAAATTCGGTAGGTTTTAGAGAATGATTTTTAACTTCTAGAAATTCTTTTACAAAGCCAACTCCTGGTACAAAGAAATTAGCTTCAATATCTCCTATTGACTCGCGAATCATACCTGTAAAACCTTCTTGAGCGAGCCATCTAGGAATGTAAGCTATCATGATGTTATCTTGAAAAAAGAAGCCACCCTCAGCTATATCGCCTCCCTTTGACTCTGGTTCTAGAAGTGAAGGTTTTAATTGCTTGTGATTTTGTTGCATACTGAAGATTATTCTTTAATCAATTCACATTTAAAGCTCTGTTGACCTGGTAGATAAACAGTAGTTGTTCCTTCAAGTTCACCAATAGTGTTTAATCGGACAATCAATAATATGACAAAATTAGCACCAACTTGCTGGTCTTCTACAACTTCCCACATAGTTTTGTTGTCCGTATAACTCGGCTCCGTTGCAAAGTCGGGATGTGAATGCCATTCCCCAAGATAGTTAAAGCGTGTAAAATCATAGCCCGTTTTGCGGAAAAAATGCTTTAGAGGGTTGATGATTCCTTGTATCGTCCGCACAAAGGATGCAGAAGTGCCGCCATGATTTTGGATAGTTAGGTCTTTTACCCGATAAACATCATCTGCAATATGTTCTCCCATTAAAATACCGCCAATTTCTCTACTGCCAGCTTTCTTCAAAGCTAACATCAGTTTTTGTGCAATTTTATTAGGCAGTAAAACTTGCATTTATTCTTTTTTCTCTAGTATTTCTTTCAGAAAAGTTAAATTATCAGTCACAGTTTCACTGGATGCCGAAGCAGTAGTTTGTTGTTGATACAAATAGTCCGTGGCAATTGGAATTGTGTGAAAAGGAGCTTTAAAAATCCATGATTGCGCTAAACCAATTAGATACATTGAATATGGAAAATTAGATGACTCTCTTTCCTGTAAAATATCGGTTGCAAAATGTGTCGCATAACTAGCAATAATACTTACTTGGGCATCTGTTGCTGCTATCACTTCTCCATCTTGATTTTCTAACGTGTAGTTATCCATATCAAAATCATTATACTGTGTATCTATTGAAGCTAGATAATGATAATATCCCTTTCGCATTAATTGCGGTTCTGGATCTTTTTGTGGACAACTGCGAGCAATCATTCCTCCAATTCCACCTGCAAATACTTCCATCCATACAAGTGGTTTAGTATAATTTTTGGCTATACCTGCTAAAAGATTGAAGACTTGATGATTGGCTGTAGCATCAATCAACAAATCGCATTTACTTAATTTTTTTAATACAGTGTCTAGGCTAACATTTGCTTCCTGACCTGTGAGGTTTATTCTAGAAACATCAACTTTGATATTAGAGTTAATGCAAGATAGTATCTCGGCAACAGCATCTACCTTATGTTCGCCTACATTTCGCCAATCAAGGACATTACGACAAATATTCTCTGGTAACAAAATATCTTCGTCTACAAGAAAAAAACTAGAAATACCTGTACGTGCCAGTGAGGATGCTATTTTGCTTCCTACAGAACCCAAACCAACAATTCCCACTGTTCTTTGTGGAAGTTTATGTAGGTTTGCAGGAATTCTAGGATTGACTAAGCATTTTCTTGAGTGGACAGGCAATAAAGATGATAGTCGATTTTCATTGTTAAAATTAGACGTTAGAAAAAAATGCAAACAATCAGTATCATCTTGGAGAAGAACGCCGAATATCGATTCATCTAATATATCTTCCCAGTCTCCGTCTAAATAACCAACTTCATTTAAAAGTTGTTCTAACTCTTCAAGGTTTGCGATCGCCTCAATTGTCTCATAGTCAAGTTGAGTTTTGTAGAATACACCTGATGCTAATGTTTGTTCGGCTTCCGAGCCGCGCAAACCTTCTGGAAGCGAGTTATCTTCCCAAATCGCTGTACCAATTGTCCTTATCTTTTGAATTAGAGCAATTACCGATTTGCTTTGCCATTGCAGAGTAAATTCAAACGAGCCTTTAGTATCACCAGGTAAATCTGAAAGATAATTTACTAATCTTTCAGTTACCAAGAATCGACCGTATTCATAGCGTAATATTTGACCAGCAGATAAATAATGTCGAGATGGAGCTAATTGATGTTCGATTCCAAGAGGATTTTCTATTTGTAATAATTTATGAGCGCTTTCTAATACCTGCGCTCCGGTAACATCATGATGCCAAGTATCCGGTCCCCATTCCAAACATAATGCACCGTCATAATATTGATGGCTAGACCAATGCTCATTTGCATTGCTGGGGTACACCGTAGGAGGAACAAAAGGAAAGAAGTCTGGATATACAAGCTTAACCGGATATTCGTTTCCATCAACGCTGATTACTGTGTCTAAACAAAGTTGTTTTTCAATTCTCCAGTTAATTCCCCCCAGCCATGATCCGTTCTCTTGTAGATTTTGTATGGCTTCGCGTTCTCTCGAAAGCCTTTGCATATCGCTAAAAAACCATATGTCCATTAAGCAAATCCTCTTGGTTTGTTAGTAGGAACAATTGGTCTATCGGGGAAAGTCATACCACCTTCAGGTCTAGCGGGAGTTTCTAAGAGTCCGCTGAAATTAGCCGTTTCCGATGATGGGAAACGGATATCAAATATTTCTCTCCACATAGTCAATGATTTAACAGGGTCTTTTTCTGCCTGTGCGAGACGACCTAATTCTGCATGGTCTTTAACCTTATTGTAAAAGCCTTTGAAGGCATCAAAAGTTATCTGTGTAGTGACATAGTTGCCGGGAACAGCAGGATCTTGAATCAAAGGGACTCGTCCGCACGCAATATCTATAGCGTAACGACTAACAATTGCTTCTAAAGTACCTAAGAATAAATCAGCATATTGATTTTCTTGATAGTTCATGCACTCAGCAACAATGGATTCAATTACAAATCCTTTAGGATGTTTCGATATAGTTCGGTTGTTTCGCCGCCACCATTTCATTAGTTTGACCAGGGGCTTAAAATTACCATTACTTGCTTTATTGACCTGTGTTGTCCAAACGGTATGTCCCGGAGGATTAGTGACTAACCATTTTTCTAGCTTTCTGTCAGGGATATAGAGCGTATTCTCTAACCCATAAGGAGCAATAATTGGCACGACATCCATATCAGCAAGAGGTGCTTGGATTCCTATCGAGCGAGCTTGTCTGCGGATATTTTCATATTCTGTCTTCAGAATAATATACAAAAGTTCTACAACAGCAGCAGGAGAATCGTTAATGGTATGAATTGTGACTACGATAATATCTATATCCGGACGCTCTGTATTACCTTTTTTGGTTTGCGGTCTAATTGCTGTATCGCGCTTGTAAGAACCGGAAAGGAAAGTTGTCAATATATATTGTCCAAATTCTGGATGTTTATTCAAAAATTCTCTGAGTCTACTATGAGAAGAACTAGCGTTATTTTTAGTAGTGTAACTAGGCTCTATATCTTGTAAGAATTTCAGAAATTGTGCTTGAGTAATCATATACCTTTGTTTGATTTTCAGACATATGCTAGCATAACTTTATACAATCTAACAAATTAAAAAATAGATTTTGCTAAATCGGGCTAAGATAAACTTGAGTGTTAGATTATCAAACAAAGCTTAGGTAACAAGGAGAATGGATTACGCAGAACTAGGTCGCCGGATTCGCGTTGCTAGGGAAGAGGCTTCGCTGTCTCAGGATGTTGTGGCAAAGCATCTTGATATGCCGCGTTCTGCTGTGTCTTTGATTGAGAGTGGTAAACGCAAGGTAGATAGTCTGGAACTCGAACGCTTCTCCCGTTTAGTCGGCAAGAGTATCTTATTTTTTTTTGATGAAGTCTCTGTAGCAGTAGAAGCAATTAATTTTGAAGATGATGACCCAATTCAAATTCTTTTTAGTGCAAACCAAGTAGTTGATATTTCCCCAGATAGAAAGCAAATTGAGCGTTTTCGTCAGTTTCACCGCAATTTTGGGTACTTAGCTCGAAAGTTAAATCGTATTTGCGAACCATTATCATCTGAGCCTTTATATAACGTATTTAAGCCTACTCCAGCAGCAGCAAAATGGATGGCAGCAAAAGAACGTGCCCGATTGGGAATTCCAATTTCCAGCCCAATTAGAAGTATGTGGAATATTCTGGAAAGTGAAGGTGTAAGGGTAATGGGATGGAATCTTGTAACACCTAAATTAGGAGGATGTTTTATTTTTTCACCTTTACTAGGCTCCTTCGTTTTAGTGAAAAAAAATTTGGGAGAATATTCAAGCAATAAGCTTAATTTTGTGATGGCACATGAATATTGTCATCATTTGATTCATCGCCAGCAAAAAGGTATTACCTGCGACCCTAGTGGACATTACCGCAAACCAGAAGAATACTTTGCTCAATGGTTTGCTGCCAATTTTTTGATGCCAGAAGAAGCAATCGTTCCACAATTAGCTACTTATTTAGAGAAGTCAAATATTGATATTACTGCTGAAATTGTAATGCATTTGGCATTAGATTTCGGAGTTAGCTATAAAGCAATGTTGTATCGTATGGCTGATAAAAAAATTGGATTGATTGAGAAAGGTTTATGCCAAAAATTATTGAAAGAAAGACCAAAAGAAATACTAGCTAAAATTGGTCGTTCTATTCCTCGCGTAGTAAAAGTAAATCAATTTCCTGATGAGTATACAGAAATGGCATTTGAGGCATACCGTTTGGGTCAAATTAGCTTAGCCAAGTTAGCAGAAATGTTAGAAATTACTCGGGAAGAAGCAGAAGATGAATTGAATGCGAGAAAGATTCCTATTGATTTAGGTTTCAATTCTGAGTTAGAGCTTTTAAGCGATATTAAGAACGCTTAAATCCACAGGTGTGAGAAGAGAACAGAAAACGTGAAATCAAAAAGTCAAGAACCAGAAGCATCGTCAATAATTTTTGGTAGTTCTGTACTGAGTAATCTTGCCCCTGCACAGGTTTTGGAAATCCTTCCACGACTCTACACAGATAGAGCATTTGTTGCTAAAGCTGTCCAACACGAAATTCAAGCAGGAATTAGCAACACTTCCACATCTGTTCGTTTGCAAAATCGTAAACTACGGGCAATTAATCAAGCTTTAGATGACGGCTGGCTGCAAACACCTCCAGATGAAATTAACCCTAATGATGATGCTGTAGAATTGCGACTTACTTTGGAGTATGGGAAAAAATTTAGCGCAGGAGAATCAGAAACAATGGCGATCGCCCGTAACCGTAATTGGGTATTTGCTTCTGATGATGGAATAGTTAGACAATTTGCGAAAGAACGAGGGATTAGACTGACAGGTACTTTGGGTATTCTAGTTAAGGCAGTTCAATACAAAATTATCTGTTCGTCTTTGGCTGATTTTATTCATTCACGAATGATTGATAAAGGTTATCGTTCTCCTTTGTCCTATAAAAACGGAATTTCCAATTATCAATCAAGAATACAGCATCTAGCAGCTAAATGAAGCATATATTTATGTCGCACTTAGGCGTAATAATTATCCCTTCTGTTTTCTGATAGATTGTAAAATTTAGTAATAATTGCCATTCTTATTTCATCATATTGAGTAATCTGTAAGGTTTAGTTAGAGATTAAAACCAAACCGAATCATTGCAATCCCTCATCAAATCTTTAATTTCACAATAATGCTGATAATCAATTTCAAGTTTTCGCAAGTCGGTATATAATATTAAATTTTTCAATTCTTATACTATTTCTTGAACGTGATTTTCATCGCTGACACCCGAGTAATATGTTTGCAAAATATTAATTACTCAATCAAAATTTACGATTACCCGCAAAAAAACTTATTGACCATTGCTGCACAATTGTTTAGTGTTACATAACAGGCAACAAAGGTTGGAGAAATGAGCAAGTTTGGGGAAACAATTAGACAACTCCGGGAAGCTCAAAGGCTGGGTCTGCGGGAAACTGCAACTTTGGTCGGTATTTCACCTGCTTATTTAAGTCGCATTGAACGGGGTAAGGAACATCCACCTTCACCGGAAGTTATTAAAATGTTGGCGAAGGTTTTAGCTGCTGACCCGGATGTGTTGTTTCGGCTTTGTCCTTCCACTGACCCGGATGTGGTTGCTTTACTCAAGGAAAGACCAAAGGTGTTGGAGTTAGTTCGTTTGATGATGAGGAAGGATTTATCAGACGAACAACTTGTTAAAGTTGAGCGTTTTATTAAGCGAGATGTTTTAGGGGAACCATCGTCGGATAAAATACTAGCTGTTTCTGAGTAGTATTATTTTTAATTTATTGTCCGAGTTGATTGTCCGAATTATTTATAAATCCAATCCTGTTAAGTTATCCCTTTCCGAAGTTCGGGAAGGGTTTTGCAGGAATGATATATTTTTTACATTTGTCCTATGAAAGCGAAACAGCTGTCTATCCCCGATATGGAAGATAACAAGAAAAGTGCGACTATTGCTGATGGCTATATCCTTGATTTTATTAGTGGGGAGAAGAGTCTTAAGGAGACAGCTAAGGAACAAGTTCGTCAGCGAATAGCACGAGCGCTGTTTCACGAGTATGGGATTTCGGTGGAAGATATGGCTGCGGATTTTCCAGTTTCTATAAGTGGGAAGCGGAAAAAGCTGGATATTGCGATTTTTCACCACGATGAGGAGCATTCTGTTGAAAATTTGAGTCGTGTGGTGGTTTGTCGTCAGGAACCGAAGGTAGGGAGAAATGCAGTAAGAATCCGCGACTACAACCAAGCCGAGAAGGATTTAGATGAACTGGAAACCATTATGGAGCATATTGACTCCTGTAAGTATGGTTTGTGGACGAACGGTTTAGAGTTCTTTTATTTAGAGAAACAGGTAAAGCGGTTTGAGGTCAGATTTGAACCGATTGGAGATTGGCCACCCGCTGATGAATCTTTGGAGACACCCCAGGTAGTTTCGACTGCTCGGACTCGTAAAGCTGACCCAGAAATGCTGCGGGTGGCTTTCCGTCGCTGTCATAATTTTATCCACGGTAATGAAGGGATGCCCAAGGATGCGGCTTTCTGGCAGTTTTTATACCTGATTTTCTGTAAAATGCACGACGAGCAGAAATCACCTCGGGGTCAAAGACGATTTTGGGCTGGTCCCAAGGAACAGTTTGATACTGAGGGACGCAAGGAAATTCGCAAGCGGATTTTACCTTTGTTTGAGGATGTTAAGGAGAATTACAGCAATCTGTTTGGGGGTAATGAGGAGATTAGCCTTTCCGACCGGGCTTTGGCTTTTATGGTGTCGGAATTAGCTAAGTATGAATTTAGCCGTACCGATGTGGATGCTAAGGGGGGAGCTTACCAAGAAATTGTCGGTACGAATTTACGCGGTGATAGAGGGCAGTATTTTACACCACGGGGTTTGATTAAGTTGGCGGTAGAAATGTTAGACCCCAAGGAAAATGAGCGTATTTTAGACCCTGCTTGTGGAACTGGGGGATTTTTGGTTGCGGTGCTGGCGCATTTATTGAAGAAATTTCGGGAAGAAGCAGATGTGCCGGTAGGGTTTGAGACGACGGAAGAATTTGTGTCGGTAAATGAAAGATTGCGGGATTTTGCGGAAAAACAGGTATTTGGTGCGGATTTTGACCCGTTTTTGATTAAAGCCTGTCAGATGAATATGGTGATGGCTGGGGATGGTCGGGGTCATCTTTATCACGTTAATTCTCTGGAATTTCCCTTGGGTCATTTGAAAGATTTGGAACCTGCGACACGGGATATTCCTTTGGAATCAATTGATGTTTTGTTGACAAATCCGCCGTTTGGGTCGGATATTCCGATTAATGATGAAAATATTCTCAAACAATATGAATTAGCTTCGGTTTGGGAAAGGACAGAGGATAATGGTTTTCGTCGCACCCCTAAAAGACAAAGTAAAGTTGCACCGGAAGTATTATTTGTGGAGCGCTGTATAAATTGGTTGAAACCTGGGGGAAGAATGGCGATTGTGTTACCGGATGGGATTTTGGGTAATCCGGGAACGGAATATATTCGCTGGTGGATTTTGCGTTACTGTTGGGTTTTGGCGAGTGTGGATATTCCGGTTGAAGCATTTATTGTCGAAGCTAATGTTAATATTTTAACCAGTTTGCTGTTTTTGAAGAAGAAAACCAAGGAGGAAGTTAGAGCGGAAGATTTGGGAGAAAAGAAGGAATATCCGGTATTTATGGCTGTTGCAGAGAAGGTCGGATTTGACCGGAGGGGAAACAGGCTGTATAAACGGACTCCCGACGGGGAAGAGATTGTAGTTTTGCAAGAGAAAATTGAGCGAATTAGGATTGGGGAAAAGGTTATCGAAAGACCTTTGAAAAGACAAGAGAAAATAGTTGATGATGACTTACCGATAATTGCCGAAAAATATCGCGAGTTTCGTCAAGAATACCAAACTCCAGGAATATGATTTCTCGAATACAAGCTTTTAAATATCGCTGTTTTGACCAACTTGATATTAAAGTTGGTGATTATCATGTTTTAGCTGGTGCAAATGGCACGGGGAAAAGTACACTGCTTGATATTCCTTTATTGCTGGGGGAAATTTTATCACGGGGTTTAATACCTGCTTTTTTAGAATCTCCTGCTATTGGTGGAAGTCCGAGAGCGCAAAGTTTACAGGAGTTGGTTCATTATAGTAAAGGAGATTATTTTGGTTTTGCAATAGAAGCTAATTTACCTCAAGAAATTATTAGTAATTTACTTCAAAATGGTTCAACAGAAATACAGCAAGATAGCAAGCTACATCCCCATAGTTTGCGTTATGAAATCCGGTTTCAAATATTTAATAAAATTGAGCTTCATGTAACCGATGAATTTCTTTATATTCTGCCCGAACAAGTTTCTGAACCGGAACAAAATTCGTTAATAGGAGAAAAATATTCTTCTGACTGGCAAAAAATTATTGATAGAACAAATGGAACTCCAGTTATTTTAAAACCAGAATTTCGTAGCACTATAAATAAAACAAGATTAAACTTAGAACCCCAAGAATTAGCTTTAGCAAACGTGGTCAGGGATTTAATTAATTTTCCTGCAACTAATTGGTTTGTAGATTTATTAAAAAAAGGGGTAATGCGCTATGAACCTAGTTGGGAAATGTTGCGAAAAGCTTGTCCTCCAGGTCAGCCAAAAAATTTACGCGCCGATGCTGCTAATTTACCTTGGTTGGTAATGAATTTGCAACAGCAAGAACCCAATTTATTTGAGGCTTGGGTAGAACATATCAAAATGGCTTTACCTAATATTGTCAAGATAGAAGCGATTCAAAGAGAAGAAGATTATCACGCTTATCTGAAGTTAACTTATTTGGGAAACCATGTAGTTACATCTTCGGGATTGTCTTATGGGACTCTACATATTTTAGCTTTGACTATTCTGCCTTATTTACCTAGAGTTGCTGACTTAATTTTTTTAGAAGAACCGGAAAACGGTATTCATCCTAGAGCAATAGAAGTGGTTTTGCAATCTTTAAGTTCCGTGTATAATTCTCAAGTTTTTGTATCTACTCATTCTCCGGTAGTTTTAGCCCATACAGCGCTAGAATCAATTATTGTGATGCAAGGAAGCAAGGAGAATGGTGCAAAAGCTATACAAGGAAAACAGCATCCACGTTTGCAAAATTGGCAAGGAGGTATCGATTTGGGTTCCCTGTTTGCTGCGGGGGTACGATGAAAATTTCTAAATTAGATATTCCTGTAACTTCCCATTGGATTGAAAATAACGAGCGACGTTTGGATTGTAATCCTTATCTTTCTGGTGCTTTTGAAGCTAAGGTTATTTTAAATAAGTTACCTGTTAAAAAAGAACCTTTGCAGGAATTAACTAAGGAAGGAATGAAAGGGATTTTTAATGGTCCGAGGTTTTCACGTAATTATGTTAATAACCCAGACTACGGTGTTCCTTTTCTTGGAAGTACAGATATATTAGCAGCAGATTTATCAAATTTACCTCTTTTATCGAAAAAGAAAGTAACATCATGTCCAGAATTATTAATTGATGAAGGATGGACATTAATAACTTGTTCTGGAACTATAGGTAGAATGGTTTATTCCCGTTCTGATATGAAAGGAATGGCAGGTTCACAACATTTTATGCGTGTTGTTCCTGACCCCGATAAAATTTTACCTGGTTATTTATACGCTTACCTCAGCAGTCGCTTTGGTCTTCCTATCGTTGTTTCGGGGACTTATGGTGCGATTATTCAGCATATTGAACCTCGTCATATAGCCGATTTACCCGTACCAAGGTTAGGGGAAGATGTTGAGAGGAAAGTGCATGAGTTGATTGATGAAGCTGCGAGAATTAGAACTGAGGCAAATATTCAATTAACTTCAACTATTGAGCAACTTGAAGATATATTAGATTTACCACACCTACCACGAAATTTTGAAAAAACTGAGCCAGATGTTTCAACCGCTTCATCTAAGTTATTAACGGCTCGTTTCGATGGTTTATTTCATAGTAACTATCATAAATCTGCACTAGAACCACTTTTAAATCTTCCAGAGTCAATGAGGACAACTGTAGGATTAATGGCTGATGATGTTTTTGAACCAACAAGATTCAAACGCATCCCACTTGATAATACAGAATATGGTATCCCATTTTTTGGAACTTCCGCTCTTATGTGGCTTGAACCCGCACCTACATACTATATACCAAAGAAAATGACTGGGATTGAGCAGTATATAGTAGACGAAAAAACTCTTTTAATTCCTCGTTCTGGTCAACTTGCTGGTATTATTGGTCATGCTGTGTTTCCTCATGGTTCTGTTTTGGGAGGAACTGTAACAGAAGATGCTATAAGGATAAAGGTTAAATCTCAAACTATTGCAGGGTATCTCTTCATTGCTTTGTCATCTGAATATGGAAGACGACAACTTAAAGCAAGAGCCTTTGGTTCTTCAATACCACATCTTGATGTACGTATGATTAAAGAAACTGTTATTCCTCTGCTTTCAGATGAACAAATTAGCAAAATAGGTGTTATCGGTCATAGAATTGCACAAGCAAGAAGTGAAGCGATTGAAAAGGAACAGCAAGCAAGAAAATTAGTAGAAAACGCTATTAGTAAAGGAGGAGTCTAATGGCTAAAATAATCCCCGTCGGTCAACCCGTCAACGACTCCGAACGCTCAGCAATAAAATACCTACGAGATAATTTACCCGATAGCTACACAATTATCCACAATTTTGAAATCCCTCAAAATAGGGAAAGATTTGAAATTGACTTGGCAATTATCGCACCCCACAGCGTTTTTGTTGTCGATGTTAAAGGTATTCGCGGATTAATTGATATCCACGGTTCCCACTGGTATCCTGAAGGACGCGCATCTATTTTCTCTCCCCTTGCAAAACTTCGTCAACACGCTAAGGTACTCGTAAGCTTAATTAGCGACAATAACCGTACTACGAAAAACCTTAACAAAGTTCATATTCATCCCGTGGTTCTGATGACAGCACCCAATGCTCGTGTAGAAGCTCACGGTAATCCTGATGGGGATGATATCACTTATTTAAATCAAGAATGTCTCACCTACTTTAAAAATAAAAGTCATATTCCCGGACACCGTTTACAAGATATTCGTTCGTTTCATACTTTAATTGAACAAACAATTACGGGTAAAACTCGCGCTATTTCTACTCCTCTTCGCTACCGTGACTGGGAAATTGAAGAAGAATTAGGAGAAGTACCTAATAAATATAAAGAATACCGCGCTAAACATATTTCTCTGGGTAAACGCGGAGGAATAGCTAGATTGCGAATTTATGAAGCTGATCCACTACAAGACGAAACTAATCGAAAAAAACAGCATAATCTTATCGGTAATGCTTATCGTTCCGTCGCACATATGCCGGGACATTCTAATATTCTCAGAGTTAAGGAATTTTTCTCTACTGAAGCTGCCGATAAATTTATTCTGGTAACTGAAGATATCACGGGACAACCTTTAACTCAACATATCAAAAAATCTGACCAAGCCCTGACTTTTGACCAAAAAATCGCGATTATCCGGGATACTTTATCCGCTCTCGACCATGCTCATAAATACGAGGTCATTCACCGTAGTTTAACTCCGGATGCGATTTTGGTGGATGCTCAAGGTCAAGCTCGGTTAACTTCTTTTGACTATGCAAGGGTGACGAAAAACCGCGAAAGCACTATCGCTCAAGATATTGTAGAGGTATTGGATTACAATTATCAAGCTCCCGAATGTTATCGCGAACCTACGGAAGCTAGTATTGCTTCAGATTTGTTTTCGGCTGGGTTGGTATTCTACGAATTACTTACCGGGAAAACTGCTTTTAAAGATATTTCCGAGGTTTTTGATTGCGATGCTATTTTCCCGGAAAAACCATCTATTTATAAACCGGAATTACCTCCGGGGATAGATGAATGGTTGCAAGAGCTATGCAAGTGCGACCCGGAAGACCGTTTTATTAGTGCAGCTGTAGCGCTGACGGAACTGGATAATATTATTAATCCCAAACCGGAACAGTTAACTGAAGTTGAGGAAACACCCCAAGCTTTAACTGAAATAGATTGGAAGAATTTACCAGCAGATTATAATCTTGCAAATCAATATATTATTCAAAAAAAGCTCGGTCAAGGTGGGTTTGGGGTAGCTTATAAAGTCTTTGATTCGATGTCTGACCGGGACTTGGTAATGAAAATCATCGTACATGACCGTCAATCAATTTACCAACGTCTCAAGCAGGAATACAAAACTCTGCTGGATATTCCGGAGCATCCCCATATTGTAAAAGTTGTATTTGCGAGTCAATTCGCAGATGAAACACCTTTTATTTTATTTGACTATATAAATGGTGAAGATGTAGAAAAACTATTGGAAACACCATCACAAACAACAGCGCTTTCTTTGGAAGATGCTGTAAAAATTGCTCGTCAAACCGTTGCAGGTTTAGCTCATTTACACGCAAACGGTGTTTATCACCAAGATATCAAACCTTCTAATCTGCTACTGACAGATAAAGGTGTCCGCATTATCGACTTTAACGTTGCAGTTTCCGAACGCGATGAAGCAGCGATGGCTGGGGGAACTCGCAGATATATCCCTCCCGATTTTGATTTTACCAGAGATTTATACGAGATTGACGAAAACGAAAAAATTGACCGCGACCTTTACGCTTTGGGGATTACTTTCTACGAATGCATTACTGGAGGTAAATATCCCTTTGAAGAACAAGACCCCAGATTGCGGAAAAATAAACAACCACAAGACCCGCGAAACTTGAGTCATTGTAAGGATTTGAATCCTGAATTGGTCAATTTTTTAAATAAGGCGATCGCACCTTGTAGAAGTGATAGATTTAATTCTGCACAAGAGTTTGGTGAGTCTTTGGACAAAATTCAGCATCTGAGAGAATCTCAACCAATCCCGGTGACAACTGAAACTTTACCAGCTTCCTTAATCTCCACTGAAAAACCAAATTTCAATCCCTTCGTATCTCACCTACTTACACTTTACAGCCAAAGCCAGCAAACCAACGCAGGAACCAGGGGTTTGGATGCAATTGGTGAATTAACCTACGTTGATACTTTACTCGATACCGAATTAAAACCCGCAGTATTGCAAGGTGAATTTCGCTTAGTTATCATCTCCGGTAATGCTGGTGACGGGAAAACCGCTTTTATTCAAAAGTTAGAAAAACAAGCAGAAGCAGAAAAAGCTCAAATAAATCGGGGTATCAACGGTTCCCAGTTTCAATTAAAGGGACGAACATTCATTACCAATTATGACGGTAGCCAAGACGAAGCAGATAAAGTTAATCATGATGTACTTTTAAAATTTTTCGCTTTCTTTCAAGGTAATGATGCTCAAAAATGGGAAGAAAACAAAGAAATACGCATCATTGCTATAAACGAAGGTCGTTTAGTTGACTTTTTATCCGACCCCAAAAACCAGTTTTCCGAACTAACCGAAATAGTTAAACGAGGTTTAAAAGGTTCAAAACCCGAAGATGGAGTTGTTTTAATTAACCTGAATCTCCGTTCGGTAGTAGCGGATTTGAGTAAAGAAAATTTAAGTAAAGACAATAACTCTATTTTTGATAGATTAATTCGTCGCATGACAAAACCCAAATTTTGGCAAGCTTGCGACAATTGCGACCTCAAAGACCGCTGTTATATTTATCATAATGCCCGCACCTTCATGGATAAAACAGCGGGTTCCAAAGTTATACAAAGACTTAAATTTCTTTATACTCTTACCCACCTGCGGGGACGCTTGCATATAACATTACGGGACTTGCGTTCCGCTTTAGCGTTTATGTTAGCGGGTACAAAAGATTGTGATGAAGTTCATAATTTGTATCGCAACAGTAATCTCGAAGCCAGACAGCAAATTATCGACGGATTTTATTTTAATTCCTGGATGGGAGGAGTACAAGGTTCAAAAGACAGATTAATTTCTCTGCTGCGAGAAATTGATATTGGAGAAACCAGTAACCCCAGTCTCGACCGTAGCTTTGCCTTTTTGCAACCCAACAGCCGCGAAATGGGAAGATTTAACATTGGCGATCGCGGTGGCTATGATGACGATTTATTACAAAAAGAATACAGTGATATAACCTCCACAAACCCCGCAAGATTGGATATCAGCAGTCAAAAAGCTTACAAAAAATATGTTTCCATGCTGCGGAGAAAGCAATATTTTGAACGTCGGGATGAAGGATGGCGACAAATGTTACCCTACCATCATGCCGAAGGTTTCTTAGAGTTAGTCAAAGAAGAGAAAGACCTAAAGCCGGAAGTAAAAACCTTGCTGAGTGCGATTAACAGAGGTGAAGGTTTGAGAAATCCCTCGCTGCTTGACGATAGCCTTGCTTTACTTGTGCGTCGAGTTAACGGTGGTACTATCCGCAGTTATCGTATATTTGATCGCAATAATTTTGACTTGTCACTTCCACAACCACAGGAAATTACGCGCTTTATCGAATTTCTTTCCCAAACTTTGATTCTCCAGTATAATTCTTCAATTGGTCATCATGCAGAACTAAGTATTAACCTGGATGTGTATGAGATGTTGAAAAGACTTGATTGCGGCTATCGTCCCAGCATTGAAGAACAACAAGGACTCTACCGAAATTTAACCGTGTTTAAAAATATCTTGGCTTCAGCTTCTTATCAAGAAGTTTTACTCACCGAAAGCGGACGAGAATTCCATCGGATTAAACGAGATGAAGAAGGAATTTTGTCATTAACGAGTATTGCTAATGGGTAATGGGTAATGGGTAATGGGTAATTGGTAGTTGGTAATTGGTAATAAAAAATGATGTAAATCTCAGTTATATAAGTAAGTGAACAAAAATATTTACCGTCATTGCGAGCGAAGCGAAGCAATCCCAGTCCTTGCGATTGCTTCTTTTCACTTCGTTCCACTCGCAATGACAATGTGTAATTAATTATGTTTAACTACTTAGTAAGTAATTAATCTAAAATCCAAAATCTAAAATTTAAAATCAAATGGGACTTGATAAAAAAGACAAAGCCTTTGTATTAGCAAAAATCAGCTATCTCGATTACAAACATATTGAGAGCGACCGTACTTTACTCAATTTATTTCCTCGACTGAAATTTGATGGCTATGAAGGAAGAATACAAAGATCGCCAGGATTATTAAAAATAAAAACTTTTGTAGACGAATTTATTAGTGAAGAAAATAAAGATAAATTTATTGGCTTTTCCGAAAATGAAAACATTGTTTCTAAATGGTTAGAAACTGATTTGCTAGACTTAATAAATCGGGGAAAATCGAACCAAACAGTTGTTTCACCTCGACCTTTACACGGAAATACTTATAAATACCGCAATACAAAGTATGCCAGAGATTATAACTCTTCACAACAAATCTATTGGATGCTTTATTATGCTCGTAAAGGCTTAGGTCAAGCAGCAAGAGATGCACTTAAAGAATTTATTTTTACTGGATTTGACCCGCAAACCGACCGCTTTCAAACATCAGAAAAAATTGATGTAGAAACTCAGGCAATTTTACACTTTGATAATAAGGTTCAAGTTAAAGATAAGCAACAAAATAAGGAACCTCAAAGATATTCTCCGCTTTGTATCGGTCAAGCAGACTTGCTCGCAGACGATATCTTACGTTTATTAACCTACGAGGTTTATATGCCAAGGTCAGTTCTTGTAGACTATATTAAAACCTTATTTTCCTTTCATTTAGCGCTTTACCATCTGCGGTTAATGAAACTATTACCAAGATTGGTCAAGAAACGTGGAAGTGACCCAGTTTGTCAAAAATGTCCGGTCAAACCAAGGGAAATCTTAGCACATGGGAATTGTCCCCATCGTATCGGACTATTAATTGATATGGGAGATCCAAACAATTCTCACATGACAGAATTAGCCCGTCAAAGTGCCGATACCCATTACCGTCGCATACCCAGTTATATTGAAGCTCATTTTATCACTAAAAAATTAGATGAATTTGCGAGTTATTTGAAAGACACAGGTAAACTATCTCCTGCTAATGATGAATTTAGTATTGGTGAAGTTTTACAACTATTACGTTCTAAGGATAAAGATACTTTTGCTAAAACAAGGCTAATACCTCTGACAGAAAGATATAAGCAAGCAAAAGAAAGCTCCACACCTCCGGAAGTAGAACGTATTTTGAAAATGGGGCTGGGAGATTTTGATACTTACATCGAAATTTTAGTGACTCTGAATGGGAAGCAACATAAAGAAATGATTGTAAAATGTTTAGATTCTTTGTTAATCAAAAACACTGATTCCGGTTTACTGCGTCAACCTCGCGCTAAAGGTAGTTCTCGATGGTTCGCTTTTGGTAGCAGGTTGCTGGAAGTGTTATTGCAAATTGCGGTGTTAGAACCCAAAGGAAATAGCTTTGCAACTCGCGAAATTCGAGTTGATGAACTTTTGAGATTTCTGCGAGAACGCTACGGTATATACATTGACCGTTTACCTGCTGACGGGTTTGGGGAAGCCAGTATTCTAGACCAGCAAGCATTGCGAAAAAATGTTACAGCATTTAAAACTCGGTTGCGAGAAATCGGTTTTTTCCAAGATTTATCGGATGCTTATATCACCCAAACCGTAACACCTCGCTACACTATTACTGCATAACCTTAGAAGGTAACAAATGAGTCAGGGTATTCAAGAACTGCAACAAAAGCAATTAACTCAAGCTTTAGAAGAGATTTTATTACCGCAACTTCAAGAAATTATTTGTTCGCGGAATGATGGTCATTGTATGCGCGTTGCAGACCTCGACTTAGAATTAATGATAGTGCTAACTCGTAGTTTGCGTAGGGAATTACCAGAAGCACAGATTTTTATTTTGGAATCTAACGATCAAGTTAACGAAGAACCGGATTTATATATATCATCCACCAAATTAGTCGAACTGCGTAACCCTTTACAAGATGGTTCGTTGCGATCGCCATTATTAGTATTTCTCCCTTCCAACCTCCAAACTAATGCGGAAGATTCGTTTAATGTCGCTTCATTTGAAGAAATTTCGGTTACTAATGTTTACCAAGAACTAATTCAAAGTTTAATTCAAAGAGTTCCTATATCCCTTCAAGGTTACGTTAAAGATATTTTTAGTGATTTGACTCAAGAAAAATGGCGCTGGGCAAATACTTTAGCACAAGCCAGGTTTTTATTAACCGCAATAGAAAATGAAATTTCTGGTGATACCCTTGGAGGAGCTTTATACGAACTAGGTTTAGTTCCAGATTTTAAATTATTTGCAGAACCAGAAAATAGTAAATTAAGAATTCGCAAAAATTTAGAATCAATGCAAAAACTTACCTTGAATTTAGATAAATCAATTCTAGGCAGAGTTTTTGATTTAGAATTAGACGATAAATCAGTTCAAAATCAATTAATTAAGTTTTTATTAGAAAGAGGAGTTGAAGAACCCCGTAGATGGACTAAGGAGATAGTATTAGAAAATAATAATTGGCATATATCTTTTGATAAATGGAAGTTTAAAGAAGATTACAATAAAGATAAAATATTTATAGAAGTTATAAATACAGAGCTTCCAGTTATTCAAGAAGACGAAAAAGACGAACGTCGTCAAAGTTTAGTTGGTCAGCAAATATTAGATCCCAAAAACCTACGAAAATTCAAGATAGAATTTGAAGTAAACCCCCTTCCCAAACAAGTACAGGGATTAGAATATTTTACTGTCCAGATTTACACTCAGGATGGGGGAGCGGTCGGAGTTGCGAAAAAAGTTAAAGCTCGGAAAACCAAAAATCCTGTTAAAAGCGTCAACCTAGATAAATTAGATAAATTCGATTTTGAAGAAGGTTGGCATTATGTAAGGGTTTTACCGTGGACGGCTAATAATGACCCAATACCGCTAGAAGCAGATAATAAATCTACAACGACTACCCAAACAAACACCCACGACAGCGAACTGTTTTACGTTCTTCCCGATAGCGGCGAAATTAATGATGAAGAACCACCGCAAAGAGCAATTCCGCAAGAAAATAGTCTACAACACGCCAAACTTAAACTACAGTTTACAGCGATTTCTCAAGAACGCGACCCAAAAGACATAACACTCAAAGATGTAGTTTGGGCTGACAGAAGCACTAAAACCCGCACTACATCTCAAGAATCCCTAGAAGTCAAATTTAAACGAGATGGTAAATTCCGCATTCTGGTATCGCAATGCTTAAAGGATTTAGAACAGCAAATCTTAGCTTCTCCTAAAAAACCTGCGATTTGGAAATTACAGATAAATATGGGACAAGTTGAATCTCCCATCGAAGACATTATTGATTTTCCCAACTCACAAATAGCATCAACTTTTTTATCAGCCCGTGCAAGCTACTTTAACGCTATCCGTTCGGGAAATAAAAACCTCATATCTCAAGCGGTTGATTTTACCAGCTTAAAAGAAATTTGCTACCAATACGCCGCCGCATACCGAGAACTGTTAATTGAACTACGGGGAAAAACTGATAAAAATGAAGATCCTCAAGCATTAAAGGACTTAAAAAATTTATTATCGTTAGATACAGTCCGTCTATCAGTTAAAGATTTTCGCGGACAAACCGTAGAAGCAATATTAGTCGGACCAACCCATCCCCTACGTGCATTATGGCTATCTACCTGGAGTCAAATTGGTCAACATTGGGTTAATACTACCCAAGAAGGATTCTTAGAATATATAAGTCCCGTTCGGGATAGTATTTTGCAAGGGCTAGTACCGTTAAATATACCTGCAACTTTACCCCTAATTGACGGAAAAGTCTTCATCACAGTTGATAATATTAATCCCTTCTGGTCTCTTTATGCACCATCAACAGCAGAAAATACCAGAGGATTGCTAGGGGAAGTCTGCACCGCACTAGGATTACCAGAACCAACAATTGGTGCTAACGTCAACGCGCAACTATTAGCTTCCCGCATTGAAAGATATTTAGCGCAAAACTCTTATATTCGTACCCTTAGTATCAATGCCTTTAATCCAGGTCGCGCTACCGTACTGGCAGAAGCTCTAATTTTATTGCAAAAACGGGAAGCATTTAAAGACCTACGCTACAATATTCGGCTATTTGTTCCCGACCCAGAAGCACCGGGGGTTGGTGAAGCCATAGAACAACTTCTCGTACCCGTTTCCAGCATTACTTCAGAAGTTGTTGATGCTTTTTCTACATCTAGTGGAAATTACTTATTCCCTAAATTAAATGTAGCAGTTCACTCAATTGATGATTTCCGCACCTCAGAAAACTCATACCAAGCCCACATCAGCATATTAATAGATTTATTCCCAGCTAGAGAAATCGCTGTTGGAGTTCCCTTTCACCAAAAAGATATCGCTCCCCTACACGGTTTAATCCAAGACTTTAGCATCGAATTTCAAGATGATGAAAATGGAACGTTTTGGAGAAGACAACCCCGTCACGGAAAAGCACTTCCTGTTGATGAGATTGAAGACTCAATAAACTTATTAGCAGAATTACCTCAGTTAATTTCTGGTGCCACAGCTACCATCGCTACAGGCTTACCAGCTTTTGAAAAGCGCCCTATAGTAACGTTAGGGCTAAATGCCCAACAACGGGAATTATTGCACCGCATTCATAATATTTGTGATTGGGTATTTACCATTGACCGCAATATCGGGATTGAATTTTTTGACCGGGGTAGTCAAAGCAAACGTCCTCCATACTTAGTTGACTACATTCCCAATGCGACTTCCAGTTTCGGGCATCGTTTAATGATAACTTCCCGTTCCCTATCCGAACTGGAATCATTTTTATTGCAAATCTTAGAACGCTACCAATTAAAAGCCGAACCCAAGCGAGCGGAAGTTATTCTCGAACAATTGCGATCGCTATCTGGAAGACTGGCTTTAAAACTGATTTCATCAACCAACGAACAAGCAGAAGCATTAGGACTGGCTTTAGCTCGTTTGTTTCTTAAATACCAAGGAGCGCTATCAAATCAAATTATACTTCCCCTCGACGCTCACTTGGAATTATTTAAATCTGCAAAACAGCAAGCAGATGCTCTGGGAAATTCAATCAGCCTTCAGCGAACTGACTTAGCACTTTTTGACTTAAATACCGCAACTCGAACAATTGTTTGTAATTTAGTTGAAGTAAAATGCTATTCCAAAGTAGGAAATACTAGTGCTTTTAATAGTTTAAAAGAAAAGATTACCGAACAAATAGATGAATCTCAAAAAGTTTTAAGTTTACATTTTGAACCAAAAGAAAGACCGGACAAACTATTAAAAATTAGAGAATTGGCAACACTACTAGAATTTTACTTAGATCGCGCTCTGCGATATGGAGCAATAGAAAAAGAAGCAGCAGAAGAAGCACGAATTTGCATTACAACTTTAGAAGAAGGCTATACACTCGAATTTACTCGTAGCGGGCTAATTTTTGATTTTGAAAAGCCAGGAACAGAAGCACCAGACAATGAACAAGGAATAGAATTTCACCGTATTGGTATAGATTTAATTAAAACCTTAGTAGAATACGCTAAACCCATAACAAATATTAGCACCATAGAACCAGAAGAAATAACAGAGGAAGAAATTAAAGAAATCAAAGAAGTTGAAAATTCAATTCCTCGACTTACCTCAGCAGCATTTATTGTTGAACCAAGAGAACGTTCTATAACTGATAATTTTAATTCGGATAAGAAAATAGAGGAAACAGAAAATAATACTACTATAATTCCAGAACAAACAGATAACAATAAAGCCTTAGAAGAAGAAATACAGCAAGAAAAAGAAGAATTGAGCGATACTCAATGCAACGAAATTATTGCCAATGAGATAGAAGAAAATGTTTTAACTTCAGCATCGAAAATAGAAATTGAAAATCAACCCGAAATACCATTAACTTATGACACAATATTAGGCGTTAAATTTCCAACTCCTCAATACGGTATTCTGGGCGAAATGTCCGGT
This sequence comes from Rivularia sp. PCC 7116, assembly GCF_000316665.1. Classification (GTDB taxonomy): domain Bacteria; phylum Cyanobacteriota; class Cyanobacteriia; order Cyanobacteriales; family Nostocaceae; genus Rivularia. Next base: position 6,255,362 of record NC_019678.1, read on the forward strand.
AGAAAAATAGCGCTAGACCTAAATCAAACCCATACAATTAGTCTTTTCGGCGTTCAAGGAGCGGGTAAAAGTTATACATTAGGAACAGTGGTAGAAATGGCTTGTATGCAAATTCCTAATATCAATACTTTACCAAGTCCTTTGGCAACAGTAATATTTCATTACAGTCCAACCCAAGACTACAAACCCGAATTTACTTCAATGGTTGCTCCTAACTCGGAATCTAACCAAATTGATATATTACAAAAGAATTTTGGAGCAAAACCAACACAATTAAAAGATATTGTTATCTTAGTTCCTGCATCTAAAGTTGAAGAAAGAAAGCTAGAATATCAAAATATCGAAGTATTACCTCTTACCTTTGCAGCATCAGAATTAAACGCAACTCATTGGAAATTTTTAATGGGTGCTGTAGGTAGTCAAAGTATGTATTTGCGTCAAATAAATCAAATTATTAAAAAATTACGCAATCAATTAACCCTAGAAAAACTTATTCAAGGATTAGAAAAATCTTCCTTGTCAGAACAATTAAAGGATTTAGCTAGAACAAGATTAGAATTTGCCGCAGAATATATAGATGATAGCCGTAGGCTAAGTGATATTGTTCGTCCAGGTAGATTAGTAATCATTGATTTACGAGACGAATTTATCGAAAAAGATGAAGCTTTGGGGTTATTTGTGGTACTTTTACAAATTTTTTCAGAAGCAACTTATAACGGAGAAAAATTCAATAAACTTGTTGTTTTTGACGAAGCTCACAAATACATGGAAAGCTCAGACCTAGTAGTAGGACTAACAGAAGTAGTTAGAGAAATGCGACATAAAGGTACTAGTATAATGCTCGCATCGCAAGACCCTCCATCAGTTCCTACTTCTCTAATTGAGCTTTCCTCACAAATCATCATGCATCGATTCAATTCACCAGCTTGGTTAAAGCATATTCAAAAAGCGAACACAGCACTTAACTCTTTAACCCCAGAAAAAATGAGCAACCTTGACTCCGGAGAAGCTTATATTTGGTCAAATAAAGCCAACGATGAAAGCTTTACAAAAGGAGCAGTAAAAATTCGCTGTCGTCCTAGAGTTACTCAGCATGGTGGAAGTACGAAAACTGCGGTTACTTGAAGTTAATCTTAAAGTTTTTCTATGACAATTTTTTTTGCCTTGCTGTTAGCGGAGCGTGACGTTAGCCATATTAAACTACGAATTGTATTTATATAGATTTTGTTTAAAATATGAAGCCTGTGTAGAGACGTAACAATGTTACGTCTCCCACAATGTGAAATAATCATTTCATGTTACGATTCCGCAACGCCATTTTTTCAATCACAAATCTGTAATTAATCTTGCTTTTCTGAGAATAAATTTTAGTACGCTTTCTCTATGAGTAATAATATCGACTCTGCCTTTCATCCCTGACTTAACTTGACACTTTTTAGTATTACCTAAAGTAAGTTTTTCTGGCTTGATTACTATCTCATAACCGTTTTCAAAATTAGCATTCATTTGAGTACTACCAATTTCATTTGGAGATGTTTGATTATCATTATTTTGGGAAGGATTAACATCTGAAGAAATATCTTGAACTTTACTCTTAAGAACTCCATAGTCTGTGTACTTACAACCATCCACCCGCATTTGTACTTCTTGATCAATTTTAACTTTATTTATATCTTCAGATCGAATCATTACTTTGACAATCTTAGGAGCGGATTTCGGAACAATTTGTGCAACTTCTTCGCCACCCCTCAGAGTTTGAGCGGGGTTTCTCAAATTAAGCTTTAAAATTTCACCGTCAGCAGTTGCAGTAATGATAGTTTTGTCTAGTTCATTTTCTATTTGTTCGAGTTCACTGTTCTTACTGGCTAATTTTTCTTCAATTTCACTTTTTTCTTTGAGAAGTACTTGACGTTCTTTATTTAAAGCGGCTTTATTTGCTTCTCCCTCAGCTTTCTCCTGAGAAATGCGCTCCTTTGCAATTGTTAGCTCTGCATTACTTGGGTTAAGGGCTATTTGGGCACTATTTTGTCTAGCTTTCGCAATCTCAATTGATTGTTTTAGCTGCTCAACTTTTTGTTTTTGTGCCTCAACTGTTTCTTCTTGGGCTATTACTGCTTGTTCTTGCTGTTTAGCAGTTAACCGTGCTTCTTCAATTTGATCTTTAGAAAGCGCTCCTTCTTTTGCAACACTTTTGTATCGGTTCCACGTTGATTTTGCTGTACCCCTAGAAGCAATTGTGGCATTTAAAGTTGCTCTTGCCGATTTTAACTGTGCTTTACCTGTAAGCAATTCTTTTTCAGCTATTTTAATGTTACTATCTGCTTCTTTTAGTTCCGATGCAGCAGTCTTTTTCTTATCTTCGTAAGCACGACTGCTACCGCGAAAATTAGCTTCGGCTGAGTCAATTTGAGATTTAAGACGTTTACTTTCTGCTTTAATACTTGCCTTGTGTCTATCAATTTTGTTTTTGATAGAAGCAAGTTGTAATTTAGTTTGCTTAATATTACTTTCCAGTTGACTTTTTTTAATTCTCAGATGGGAATCATCAATAGTGGCAATTTCATCTCCTTTCTTAACGACTTGATTTTCTTTGACGTAAATCTCATTTAATTTTCCTTCCGTAAGGGCTTGTACAATTGCTAGCCCACCATCAGGACGGATAACACCTTGTCCTTTAATAATAACTGGATACTGAATCACAGCAGATATAGGAACAGTTGCACCTAAAACAAAGAGTATAAATAGTCCACCATAAGTAGTCCAAGGACTTATTGATGGCAAAGATTCATCTGTTTGTAGAGTTGGAATAAATTTGTGTTGAGAATTGCTAACCATAGGTAAATTATGAAGAGATAACGAGAGTAAGTAAATTGGAATTAGCAGGAATATTTGATAAGATGAGCTTTTTTATTGAATATTAATTAAAAGAGAAAATCTGAATGTTCTCCCTTAATTTTACGTAGTTCCTCTACTTTTCCTTTAATTCTTAAATTTCCTTGTTCGAGCATGACAATCCAATCAGCACGTTCAATAACTTTGGGACGATGACTAATTATAATTGTGGTTTTACCTTGACGATAATCTAAAATTCTATCTAGAACTTGCGCTTCGCTTACTGGGTCAAGAGCGCCCGTAGATTCATCTAAAATAAGTATAGGTGGGTCGGTAACTATTGCTCTAGCGATTGCTAATCTTTGTCTTTGACCACCAGAAAGATTTGCACCGAATTCACCTAAAACAGTTTGATATTTGTCTGGTAGTCTGTTAATAAATTCATCAGCACCAGCAATTTGACAAGCTTGAACAATATTTTCAAAACTAATATCGGGATAGCTAAAACAGAAATTTTCAATAATGGAACGACTCCAAAAATGGGTTTCTTGAGGAACTAATATTACCTGTTGTCGCAAGCATTCTAAAGATAAATCTTGCTGATTGTACAAGCCATAACTGATATTGCCAGATTTAACCTTATCTAAACTAGTAATTAGTTTAGCAACGGTGCTTTTACCGCAGCCGGATTTACCAATTAATGCAGTTACTTTACCACCGGGAATAGTTACAGAAAAATCTTTCAATAGATTAAGTCTTCCAGGGTGATAAAAATTTAGATGACTACAAACTATATCTGTATCGCATGGAATTTTTACATTTGGTTTCTTGAAATCACTTTCATCTTCAGGGGTTGCTTCAATCACTTCTGTTAATCGCTGGATAACTATCTGAGCATTAACAAACTTATCAATCAAACTAACTCCCGAATTTAAAAAACCTAGAAAATTGCTACTCATACCCTGAAATGCGAGTAATTGACCAATCGTTAAAGTACCGTTAATAACCAAGTAACTTCCAAACCAAAGTAAACTAATACTATTTACAGTTGAAAAAATATCTGTAATCGTATTACTGTACAAACTTAATGTCATAGTCTTCCAACCTAAATTAGCCAGACGATTATAATTTCTTTGATACTCTTGCCAAGCTTGGGGAGTAGCTTGTGTAGTTTTCAATACTTGTACGCCGCGAAATGTTTCTACAAGAAAACCTTGATTTTCGGTACTAGAAACAATCTTATTGCGAGTTCTTTGACGTATTGCAGGTAAAAAAAGGAAATTAATAGCTGTTATAAGAAGAAATCCTATAACAGAAGCTAAAGTCAGCGTCCAACTATAAAACAGCATAAAGCTCAGAGACACTATCGCAATAAAAAATTGACTGGGCAATCCTAAAACAATCTCTGAAACTAAGCTATTAATTGAATTAACATCCTTTATCCGGCTGACAACTTCCCCGCTGCGCCTTGCTTCAAAGTACGATAGAGGTAGACTTAACAGCTTTCGACCGTAGTCAAAAATTAAGTCTAATTGCAATCTCTGACCGAAATGACCTATGAGGTGAGATTGTACTAAGCTAATAGTACTTTGAACCAATTTCATGATTATCACCGCAATGGCTACAGTGCTTAGCCATTGAGTATCTCCCCCCACTAATACATCGTCGGTAAGTACTTGCATCATCAACGGAGATGTCAGAGAAAGCAATCCAATGGCAATATTCATTGCAATTGCTTGAGTCAGAATACCACGGTAGGGTAAAACCCGTTGCAGATATTGTCCAAAACCCTTTTTCTTATCTGATTGCTGCTGATAAAATCTGCTTTTATCTGGAGTTAACTGTAGCAATAAGCCATTAGCCCAACCCTTAAGTAATTCTTTGCGAGTCAGATAGCGAATACCAACACCGGGGTCTGCAATTACGTATTTTTTGAATTTTTTTCCATATAAAGCCACCCAGTGATTACCTTTCCAATGGATGATAATTGGAAGAGAAACTTTATCTAGTCTATCCAGTAGTTTCAAATCAGCTTTAGCTTGACGAGTATTGAATCCTAGTACTTCTGCACCCCTACGTAATCCCAACAGAGTAGTTCCTCTCGAACCCGTACCTACTATTTCCCGAACGCGATTTAAGCTTACTCCAAAACCATAGTATAGAAGTATAGTAGCTAAACAGGCTGCACCACAATCTTCCTGGCTATGTTGACGAACACATGGATATTTCATAATCACCCTATCTTGTTTGAAAAACAAAAGAGTATCTGCAGCGCTGTTTCAGATACTCTCCATCACTTAATAGACTTCATTAAAACGTCTAGCTGTAAATGATTCTGGGAATTACGAGCTACTTAATTATTCCGTAATCCAGCATCAGAAAAACAGCTTTAGACATTTACTCCTTGGTCTTTTAGCCAACTTTTCAAGTATCCTGGTGTTTTTCCATATCCTTTAGCCCATGTATCTTCCCCAAGTCGAATCTCCCATTTTACTCCCGGAAACTGTGTTGGTTTGTCGTTGAAATTTCCAATGTAATAATTTGAGTCAGTATCGGGATTACCATCCGGATCTATATAGACAGAAACATCTGGTAGCAAACTCAAAGGATTCAAATTAAAACCACCAGATACCATCGCTCCTTCTTCATCTGTAATTTCGGTTAAGAAAGAGTCTTGCTTTTCACTAATCATAGTCAAATTCCTTTTTCAAAGTTAGACAAATTTAGCAACTGCAAAGTTATGTGAGATAATTACTTTGTTGAAACTACTCTTTAATAACTTATGCTGCTCACATAAGTTAGAATCCCAAAATTTGAAATAGCTGTCAAGTAACTTACTATATTCGTTACAAATCTTTACATTAGTTCTCTTTAATATAGTGATGAAAGATATTACCTTGAATATCAAGCTTGAATAACTTAAATGAGCCAAAAAAATAGTTAGGATATAAGTGAGATAAAATGAGACACTAATGTGATTGACCCTGAGTTTTTAAAAGCGGAAGCCAAAAAGCATGACATTTCTGAAATTGAGATGGAAGCTTTGACCTTAGCGATTGATGGTGACTCTACTAGCGAGATTGCTAAGAAGCTTGAGGTAAAACCTGATGCTGTACGTCAGCGTTTAAGTAAGGTTTATCAGAAATTTCAGGTAAAAGGTTCTGGTCCAGTCAAGTTGAGAAGCTTGCTACAAATGCTGATATCCCGGTATCAAGAACAAAACCATCAAGAATCTACCGTTGATGATTCCCCATCGAATATTTCCGAGACAAAAAATAATTCCCCATCCGAAGATTTATGGGAAAAACCGGATGTGTCAGTTTTTTACGGTCGTGACGAAGAGTTGAAGCAGTTAGAAGAGTTGGTAGCAAAAGAAAAAGCTCCACTTATATGTTTGTACGGATTACCTGGGATAGGTAAGAGTTATTTAGTGGGAAAATTAGTCGAGCAGATTAAACGTGATTTTGATTATGTGATTTGGCGATCGCTAAGTAATCGGAACCAGTTTTCAGAGGTTTTAGAAGATTTACTCAGATTTATAGGTTCAGAAATAACACAAGCTCAGAAACAAACAGACGAAGGTATATCCGAGCTAATTGAGCATTTACGCAAACACCGGTGTCTTATAGTACTCGATAACACAGAAGAAATTATACGCGAGCAGGATATTTATAGACGTATAAAACAAGGATATGAAACATACGAAATACTAATACAAAGAATTGGCAGAGAGCAACATAAAAGTTGTTTGCTAATAAGTAGTCGTGAAAAACCTGGAGATATTGATATACTCGAAAGCTCAACACGAGCCGTACATTCATTAAAAATAAATGGTTTAGAAACAAAGGATGCAAAAAAAATATTAAACGAAAAAGGTTTGGCAGGAGAAAATAATTTTAACAATTTAATAGAATATTATAGAGGTAATCCATTATTGCTAAATTTAGTATCTGGAATAATTAAAGATATTTTTAATAAAGATGTTTGCAAATTTATGAATGAAGGTACATTAACTATTCAGAGAAATTGGAAAACAATATTAACTGAGCTATTTCAACGTTTATCAAAATTAGAAACTGAGGTGATAAAAATAATAGAAAATACAGAAAAACCTGTTTCATTTATGGATTTACGTCAAAATATCGACAATAAATATACCACCTCAGAATTACAAGAAGCAATACAGTCTTTACAAGCACGTTCGCTAATTGAAAAAAAAGATAAAAATGAAGTGCTTTATACATTACAACCGATGGTAAAAAAGTATGCTATGGAATATTATTCGTAGGTGAATCTTTAGAATCATATATTTGTCATTTTTAATTATAAATTCATTGATTATTTTGATTGATAAACCTTATTTAATAAGCCTAAAAAATATTATTTAGATATAAAAAACATGAAGTGAATTACTGTATTAATTTTAAATGTGAAAAACGTGAAAATGTTCAAAATAGTCAATTTTGTCAATGTTGCGGTACCCCACTACTTATTAACGAGCGTTATAGATTACTAAAACCTTTACGCTCCTTAGATGCTAGAACTTCTACAGAAATTTTTGAAGTAGATGATAGCGGAACCCGAAAAGTGATGAAAATACTAAAAGAAAACAACCCGCAATTAATTGATATGTTTGAGCGGGAAGCGTTTACTCTGCGATTACTAAATCATCCGGGGATTCCGAAAGTCGAGTGGGACGGATACTTTACTGTTTCAGTAAACAGTTTGGGTAATCAAAAACTGCATTGCTTAGTGATGGAGAAAGTTGAAGGAGAAAATTTAGAACATTGGTTAACTAAGAATGGAAAAATTTCCGAAAAAGTAGCTTTAAAATGGTTAAGAGAAATAATTGAAATTTTAGATTTTCTGCATAATCAAAAGTTTTTTCATAGAGATATTAAACCATCAAATATAATGCTTAAACCTGATGGTAAATTAGCATTGATTGATTTTGGTTCTGTGAGAGGTATTACAAATACTTACTTACCAAAAATTTTAATCGATAACGTCACCTCTGTTTTTTCTGGAGGGTACACTCCACCAGAACAAATAAACGGACAAGCAGTACCTCAGTCGGATTTTTATGCTTTAGGTCGAACTTTTTTACATTTAATGACTGGTCAACCTCCCAGTGAATTTTCCAGCAGCTTCAAAGATAGTAGAATATATTGGAAAGATAAAGCACCACAAATATCTAAATCATTAGCAGATTTCATTGATAGACTAATGGCTTTGTATCCGGCAGATAGAATGCAAGATACAAGAGCAATGCTACAGTATTTAAATGCAAAAAATCTATTTATCCAAAACTTAATATTATTAGCAAATTCCCGTCAATTTAGACGTAGGCTTTTAGCTACACTTACAATAATATTACTTGGAATTTTTTCTTATAGAATTGCATATCCCTTAATCAGTCAGCGATATTTAGATAAGGGAATAAAAGCGTTAAAAGCAGGAGAAGATGAAGCATGGGGCTATTATCAAAAAGCTTTATATTACAATCCCAAAGATTCAAGGATTTACAATAATTTAGGATTTATTTGTCAACGACAAAAGAAATATAGTTGTGCAATCAATAACTTTGAAAAATCTCTAAATCTCGACCCGAATAATTATATAACCCGTTACAATCTAGGAGAACTTTATGAAGATACTGGGGATTTAAAGAATGCAGAGAAACAATACCAAATCGTAATGGAATCTGATAGCCCTATAGCGACTAATGCGGCAAGCAATTTAGGCAGACTGCTAATTTTGGATATGAGAATATCTGAAGCTATTAAACGTATTTCCGAAGGATTAAAGAAAACTGATAACCCTAGAGTCCAAGCAGCTTTATATAAAAATCTTGGTTGGGCTTATTATATTCAAACTGACTATAAACAAGCAAAAGTAGCTTTAGAAGAAGCAATTAGATTATATGAAAAACGAGCCGATTCTTATTGTTTGTTAGCGCAAGTTTTGGAAGCAGAGGATAAAAAACAACAAGCACTAGTAAAATGGAAAAAATGCCGAGATATTAAACTAGGAAGAACTATAGAGATAAAACTTTGGAAAACGATGGCACAACAACGCTTACAGGATGCAGGAGATTAAAAATGCGACGTAAAATCAATATTTCACTGTTATTTGCATCAATTTCGTTTGTCTTAACTTTAGTATTCGCTAATGTGAGTTGGGAGTTTAGTGACTATAAGTATTCAAGTTCATTTTTATCGGTTACAGCTGCTGTTAAAGAACCTGTTGGTCAAATAATTGTTGCTCAAGGTGATGACGAACCTATTTGTGAGGGTGCTGGTGGTCCGTATAATTGCGATGCTCGTAACCCCGAGGAGATTGAGATGATTACTCCCAAAGATGGTAGTACCGTCAATAAACTTACATCAACAATATCTTGGAAAGCTGTTCCAGAAGTAAAAAGTTATTTTGTCATCATAAAAGATATAGCAGACACAAACAAGGTGATATTTGACAAAAAATTTACTGAAGCAGAGTTTTCTAAATCTGCTGAAGGTGAAATAAAAATAAACTACTCATTCGGGGATTTAACTTTAGGTAGGAATTATAGACTGATTATACAGGCTGTGACAGAATCAGCTTCTAAACCAGAAGGGGCAATAAAATTTAAAGTTGGTAAAGAAAATAGTTAGACTTCTTAAGATTAATGTTGATTGAATAGGAAGCTGAAATCAATCTGTTAAGTAGATAACTTTGACTGAATAAATGCAAATTATTACAACAGCTAAGAAATCTCTTGACAAATGTAATGTTCAAATAGCTTGAAAAATCTTTTAGCATTGAATTTCAAATCCAGCTACCTATTAAAACAAAACCAGCCCAGTAGTACGGACTTTTGTAATTTTTACTGTTTAAACAAGCTATTTGTGCATAACGTAAAGCTTCAGCTTTCGTTTTTCCATTCTTCAATGCTTCGTAAAAATGTTTCATGAAAAAAGGTGCAGAACTATCGCTAACATTCCAAAGACTAGCTACTGTACTTCTTGCTCCTGCTTGTACAGCTATTCCAGCAATACCTAACCCAGCCCGTTTATCTCCTTTTGCTGTTTTACAAGCACTAAGAACAAGTAATTCGATTGTATCGCTACGATTTTGACTTCTACTTTTGAATAAATTTTCAAAATCTTCAAGCTTAAGATTCTCATTATCATCATAGGTGAGAATAAAAGTTTCTTCCGGGTCTGAGCTAAACTTACCATGAGTTGCTAGATGAATAATTGGATAAGAATAGCTCTTTACTTGATTCTCAAAATTCTTTATTGTAAATTTTTCATCCAGAAGTATTGTATCATCACGAACGGTCTTACTTTCAACCATTTTTAATTCATATGGAACATTTTTTAGCTTCTTAAAACCTGGTTTTTCTTCACTAACACCAGCTAGTAAAGCTCGCGAGCTATTCAAAGGCAAAGATTCTGACTTTTTAGTCTGGGAACTTAATGCTATAGCTATATTGTAATCTTCCATTAGATAACGATTGCTTTCGTCATGCAAAAGAGCCATTGGAATATTTTGTAATTGACTATCTAGCACAAATAATAGTGTTCCGTTTTTTTGTGGTAAATAATTTTTTATAGGAGCAATCAACAATTTATGAAGTTCTTGAATATTCTGCAAGATATCATTAATATTATTTCGTCTAATACCTTCATATCTCAAAGTTTCTTGTATGTTGGTAAGTTTCGGTGATATGTTTTTTTCCCAGCTAATATCTATTGGTAGAGATATTTCTTTCTTCTCTAGCGAATTAACAATAACTAAAAATTTATCTTGCTTCTCTAAAACTATCATATAAATGATAGCAATTGGGTTTGGATTTTTTTTGACTAAATCTTCAACTCTTATAGAGTTATTTAAGTCACAATTAAGAAAATTCTCTAACTCACTTAATTGAAATCTTTCATTGACATCAACAATATTATTCAGGTTTTGATTTTCCTTTGGTTGCTCCAAATATAAATCTATTAGTTTTTCATAGAGGGGTTCTACTGTACTACGAAAATATAATAAAGTTTCGGAACTATTAGATGCCAAGTCTTTTCTGATGATATCAATTGTTTTAACAGCTGCTTCATAAGCTTTTATTGCTTGTTTTTTAGTTTCTTTAGCTTCATATATTTTTCCCAATTGTTCCTGTAGCTGATAAGCAATATCCCATGCTTGAATAGATTGAGCTATACGCAAAGCATTTTCTGTATAAATTTTAGCTTCATTAAGCATATCTGTATTTTCATAGAAATAGCCAATGCTCCCTTTTGCATAAGATTCTGCCCTTTTATTTTTTAACTTTTCAGCTTTTTCGTTAGCTTTCATTAAAGTATTCTTAATATATTCATTATCTGAATCTTTATCAAACTTTTCTCCTTGAAGTCTTATTAAGTTGCGATAAAAGTTAATCGTTGTGTAGATTTCTTCTATTGGAGCTAATCTTGAAAGCGAAGATTTTTCACTTTCTAATTCATTCACTAATTGTGGAATATCATCTTTTATTTGTTCTTTTATTTTAATATATTCTTTGCGAACTTCTGGGTTCACTTTAGGTACTTTTTGCAACCATTCTTTGAATTCTAATAATAAACTAAAACGATTCAGTTTTGCTTGAGCAAGAATTTTGCTATGTAGAGATTCAATTTGAGAATCTTTAATTATTTGGTCATAGTGATTTAAAGAATTACGTGCGTTATACAAAGCCGTGTCTCTATAATTATTATTGTCAGACCTTTCATATAAATCTTGATTACTTCTATACAAAGCTCGCTCAGTATTAGCTAAACTTAGTTTAATTTCATATAAATTATTACTAGAAGCAATATCTAAAATTCCTTTCAATAGTTTTTCAGAATCTTCTAATTCATTAACCAAACGGAGATTATCTCCCAGACTTCGTAAACCAGAAATTAATCTTGTATTACCTGGCTTCTTAACCAATGAAAGCGCTTCTTTTAACTGAATATCTGAAATTTCACATTTGTCATTATCAAAACCAAATACTCCCAACAAAGTTGTACAAGAGTGTTTGTAGAGTCCCAAAGCTTCCATTGCTTGAGCTTGATTAATTAAGCTACCGGTAACTCCTATTTCATCACCTAATTGCTGATAAATTTGTGTGCCTTTATCCCATGTTTTTAAAGCTTTTTGAGATTCTCCAAAAGCTAATTGCAAACTAGCATGTGTATTCAGAATTTGAGCATTAATTTGAAGCTTCTCTTTTGAATTATCAAGTTGATTTTTATCGGGGAATAAATCCAAGCTTTTATTAATAGCTTGTTTTGCTTGATTCCAATTAGTTTGTTTTTGATATCCCAAGGAAATGTAACTCCAAACCATTGCTTGGTGGAGTGTATCTTTTTTATTTTGATTATTTTGATAAATCTTGAGCGCTTGCTGCCAAGTTTCTATAGCTTTGTTATATTGTTTATTTTTATAATATTCTCTACCTCTATCAACTAACCCTGATGTAGATAAATTTTGTTGATTCTGCTTGACTATGGGAACTTGCGCTGATATTCGAGAAGTGATTAAACACCCGCCAAATATTAAAGCAGAAATTAACAGCAAACTTATCCATCGTCGAAGCGAATTCTTCAACTTTAAAAAGGATTGTACTGCACGGAAAAATATAGTCCTTGTTCTTGCCATGTTCTTCTCTCTTCAGGAATAGAAATTAAAGGAATACCCCAATCAATACGAGCGGTTAAATTATTCGACCCTCGCCATTGCAAACCCAAACCAACGGATGCTAATGTTTCTGATGCAAGCGCATCGCGATTTGGAGATGCTCTAATTGAATTATTCCAAACTGTTCCAATATCAATAAATGGAATCAGTTGTAATACATTTTTTCGGTTAGAAGTACGATAAATTGGTAGCTCAACCTCAGCAGAAATAAAAGCTCCATTATCCGCAAGTAAAGCATCTTGGCGATATCCTCTTATACTTTCTTGACCTCCTAAAGCAAACTGTTCCAAACCCAAGAGCGTTCTGTCTGCTAATTGCACATTCCCACTTACTGATAATAAAATGTCTGATGTAGGAAAACGACGTACCCACTGCGCTTGTCCTCTCCAAGCAAAGAAACGGCTATCTGGAGCATTGGAATTAATTGTGGAATTGAGAACCCCACCAAGTCCTAAACTAAACTGGGAGCGCAAAGCAATCACTTCTACATTATTACGCTGAGTCCATTCTTGAAAAAATCGCAGTGCAGAAACGCGGGTACGTCCTTCATCGTCAGCACCAGCAGATAAGGGAAAAGGAATCGATAGCAAAGAAGTTTCACTTTCCAAACGCGAAGCTGTTAAACCTATTGCAAATTCATTTGCGGATTGTTGTGTAGCGGTTTGAATTATTGGCTGACGTAGGGTGATTTCATAATAACGAGAGTCAGCTTCAATATCTAATTTTTTAAAAGGAGGTTCAATGACATTACTAGATGTTGTTCCATAACTGAAGCGAAAATAAGCATTTTTAGGATTCAATGGAAAAGTGTAACTCAAATCTACACTGTTACTACCATCTGTATTCGCGTAACCCAAAACTAAATCGTCTCCGATACCCCCTAGTAAATTAGCTTCTCGAACTTGCAATCTGCGACGAAAACTACCAACACTAGGGCTACGTCCATTATCAGTGCTTGTTTGAATGCTGAATGTATCGGCTTCCTTAATTCGCACTTGCAAAAAGCTTTTAGCAGGAGTAGAACCCGTTGACAATTCAGCAGAAATATCTTTTACTAGAGGGCTGAGTCTGAGTAATCGTAAAGCTTCCTGCAAGCGGTTTAGATTTAAAGGTTTGGATGTAGCGCTAGCCAAGCGACTGCGTATGTATTCACGTCCCAGCCTTCTATTTCCTTGGACTTCAATTTTACCTTCTAATTCACCTTCAATTACTTGAATTTTGACTACCTCTGCTTCAATATCTTGTTCGGGTATAAAAGCACCAGAAGTTTCATATCCGTTCTTGAAATAAAGCTTAGTAACCGCAGAACGAGCTTTGAGTAAATCTGTATAGGTGACATTTATTCCGGTAAAATCCTTAGTCACTTTTTCTAATTCTTCAGGACTAAAAACTGTACTTCCTTCTACCTTAAAGCGTTTAACAACAATAGTATCTTCCCTATTGTCGGGTAAAATTTCCGGAGGTTGAGGGCTTTTTGGTATGGAAGGATTTAAGGGTTCTTGCGGTTTTATAGGTTTCAGATTTGGCTCAAAAATAGGTGTTGGTTTCGGTCGAGGAGTGAAAATATTTTGATTGGGAGGTGATACCTTATCTAAAGTTTGAGCTTGGGTTAATCCTCCATTAATCCAACCAAGCAACATAAATTGAAGCAACCGAACCAATATCTGGCGAAAGGTATTATTCATGATATGGTCTATTACTCATTGCAAGCTGATGGTGTCTGCCAAGAACTATAAGGAGTAACGGTAGGTGATTTGACTACAAGTTTTACCTTCCCATCTGGAGTTTTTATCCAACCTTGAGCTTCCTGTATTTTCTCTATTTCCTCTTTAGCTGCAATATCAGCAGAGTTACGGGGAGATTTAGAATCTGTAGAATCTACGCTATCTGTATTTTGTGCTGTAGGCGATCGCAAATCTTCCCAAAGGGTATAAATATTTTGTATGTCGTTAGGATTAGCTGGTATGCTAGCAGTGCCAATACTTGTAAACCGGCTAATAGAGTTTAATCCACTCGGTTGACACCCCTGCGCCAAATTCAAATTAACTGGTGTATCCGGTAAATTGACAGTTCCACGACTGGGGTCTACATCTGGTGCATTAATTTCCTCTACCCCATCTACACCAAAATCCGAACTAGCGCTGATATCGCTTCTTGGAGTTAACTGGTCGCTTACCTGAAAACCAAAAATCCCTTGGGTATCAATTTTTATATTTCCACCATTACCGCGAACTGCTCTAGCAATAATATCATTATCTTCATTGGGAACAGCAACAACAAAACCAGAATCAATGTTGACATTTCCGCCATTTCCCGTACCTCCAGCATTAGTAGTAATGTCACCATTACGGCGCATTAACAATAAGTCTTGCAACTGTAATGTAATATTTCCACCTTCAGCAGTAACTGTTTCAGCGTTTAACTGAGCGCCATCTTCAATAGAAAGAAAAGGAGTTTCTATGGTAATATTTCCAGCACTACCAGTTCTATTATCTTTGGCTTTGACTACCACACCACTTGACGATTCTTCACTTATTCGGGCAGCTAAAAGAATGTCAATAACGTCTTCAGTCTGGGTTGGAAAATTTTTTGTTAATGTTTGTTTCAAATCCTCGCTTCTTTGTTCAAAGCTACTATCAACCCCAGAAAGAATAACTTTTTCTGTAGCATTGATATTGATTTCCCCAGCGTTACCGCTATTATGCTTTTTTGTACCACCGGTACTTGATATTACTTGTCCGCCGTTATAAGCTTCAAAAATATCTGTAGTAATTTTTATATTACCAGCATTACCAGTATTTTGATTGCTGAAGGAAGAAGGTTGAGTACGTGAATCAATACGTCCACCATCTTTAACAACTAAGCGTTTCGTATTAATAATTAAATCTTTACTATCTCCTGCTCCAAAAGTTGCATTACGAACCCTACTACCCTTTCCATCACTAGAAATACCGCTAACTTCCATAGATTCATCAGCAATTATTGCTAAAATTCCTGAGTTGCCAATACCATCAGTAGTTGCTGTGATAGAAGCTCCATCTTTAACAGTAAAGCGTTTAGTTTCAATAGTTAAATCACCTGCATCTTTATTATTGATAGTAAAACTTGCAATAGAAGTTGGTTTCAATAAACCATCAGCTCCAGCTAGGTTATTAGAAGTACCACTCACTTCCACTGATTCTTCAGCAAAGATATTTATATTTCCAGATTTACCAGAACCAAACCGATCATTATTTTCCTCGAAATTGTCAGATCCAAGTTGTCCTCCATTCCTAACAATTAGAGTTCTTGTATTCACCTTAAGATTTCCAGCACCACCATCTTCTGTTGTACTATCATCTCCATCTCCAGCAGAAGCAGTAAATAAACCACTTTCACTATTGTTTTCCTTAATGCTATTTATATTAAATGCATTAGAGACTTCTAAAGTTATATTTCCTCCATTACCCTTACCAAAAGTTTTTGACTTAACTGTCCCACCATCATTTAAATTAACCGATTCAGCTTCAATATATATATCTCCTCCTTTTCCTGCTCCATAGGTATGGCTAATAATAGTATTATTAATAAGAGAAAATAGACCTTTTGTAATTAGGTTAATATTACCCGCATTACCATTATTAGAACTCGCATAAGCAGATGTATCTATATTACCTTTTGGTTCTATATTGCCTTTGGAATCAATAAAGATTGAGCTACTGTTACCTTTAGGTTCTATATCAGCTTTTGAATCAATGGAAATTGAACCACTATTACCATCAACATCTCTTGCTGTATTAATTTCTCCTACTTGAATCTTCCCACCTGGCAATGTTTGATTAGGAAAATATTGATTTGTTAATAGAACTAATCCATCTGGTTGATTTATATTAATTCTGCCATTAACTGTAATATCAGCCGTCAATGGAGGTGATGTTATGGTCGGTTGTGTATTAGAGAAAGAAGAATTTGAATCTTGTTGGTTAGGGTCGGGAATTGGTAAACCACCTAGTTGACTCCAATCAATTCCAGCACGAATATCTAAAGTCGGTTGCTTACTACCATCAACTGTTATAGACGTTCTTTGTTTATCGGATAAATTAATATTAGCTAAATCGGCAAAAGAATTAACTCCATTAAATAAATTATTATTACTGGGACTAATAGTATTTTGTTCGGTATCGGTATCGTTAATTGTGACATTATTTAAAGTTACACTACCTCCAGCTAAAATATGTAGTGATGCTCCCGTATAGTCTCCTAAGTTCACATTTCCGCTAGCCAGCAATACGGGGTCATAAGGACTAAACAAATTCCCTAGACTCCCATCTAGCTTTTCGATGCGAAAATTACCTCCTGTCTGATAATGACTATCTCCCAAAACATCATTAGCCGAACGTAATGTCATATCCTTACCAGAAAACAAACCACTGTTGGGATGATTTAACGCAAAGATATCAACTTCTTGATTACCTTGAATTACTAAATTTCTTCCAGACTGAGCAATAAAAGGATTTGTCGCACTATCCCTTATTTTTACTGTATCCTGAGCTTGTAAAGTCAAATCTCTACCAGCTTGTAATTTACCTTGTAAGTCAATATTATCAGCCACAAAAGTTAAGTCTTGTCCTACTGACAAATTACCCGTATTAGTAATTGTTGTATTTCGCTTCTCTACCTCAACGTCAAAGCCAATTGGTTTAACAAGATTAACAGTTAATAGAGGTTTTTCTTGAGAAATTGTACTACTAAATTTACTTCCATCAGAAAGGATTAAACTATTCGTGCTGGCAGAAAAAGAACCATTTATATCTAATCTGGCATTTTGTCCGAAAATAATCCCGTTAGGGTTAATAAAATATAAATTCGCATTTCCCAAAACACCCAATGTACCTAATATTTGGGAATAATTTTCTCCCGTTACTCTGCCAATAATATTTTCAATTCCTACAGGATTAGAGAAATAAGCTCCTCTTCCTTCTTTAATATTAAAATCTTGAAAACTATGAAAAAGACTTGTGCCACGAATGGCTCCACCATCAATCTGCTCAAGTAGCTGATTTAACGGTTTTACTCGCGAACTTTCAGTACCAAGGCTCGCATCGGGAGTAATTTGGGCGACTACCTTATTCGTAAATAAAGTGCTTGTTCCTACTATCGAGAAAAAGCTTAATATCCCTATTGTGCTTCTAATCCAACAGCATAAGCGTATAGTCATTAAAGATATGCACCCTCCGAAAAAATAGGAAGCAGTAACAATACTTCTTCCTTTCTATGTAATTTTATCAACAGAGCAAGAATATAGTTTATGTATAAATACTTATATTTTACTGAGCAACTTTAGTCGCATGTTTAATGTTCTGCTTTCTCCAAAAACTACTATGTCGCAAACGTAAATCTTACGCAGTTTATCAGGAGAGTCTTGATTCGTAAGTTTTTCACAGTGTGATTCTTCTTTATATCTATATAGTTTTAAACTATTTAAATCTTCTCATATTCTGGCTCTCAACGCTTCAGCAGTACATAATGTTATCTAACTAAGTGCATAAATCTTCAACGAAAAAAACCTATTAAATAAATGAAGGGGTTCAAACCACTTTGTATAAAGAAATCTGAAGAAAGGTAATGTTATGACAATAAATCAGTTGAATTTTGTACTATTTTTACTTTCCCATGTACCAGTCTAAAAAAGTTTACACCGATTTACTGAAGCTAATCTATTACTGTAAGCTCAATATCAAGTTAACAAGCATCATGAATAATCATGTTCCTATATTAAGTAATAGTAGCTGGATTGTTATTAGTACAAACTCATGGCTACAAACGATTGTCCGCATATAATCGCAAATTGATGAACGTGATATGACCGCTATTGATATCAATTAAAAAGTTTTTTGGACGGTAGATACGAGCTATGGCGAGCGACGATGTAATTTAAAGATGCTTAAACTAGCAGAAGCAGGAGGTTTTATGACAAAGAGAATTTTGCCTAATTTCTACGAAGAGATTGTCAGAATTGATGCATCTGGTAAAGGGAAAGGTTACAAAGTCGAAAAAATTGACCGTGCAAAACAGCATTTTGATAAAATATTTACCAATTTAGACCGTTATTCCTCTATATCAACGCAGCAAGATAAGGAAATTCAAAACCAGCTAGTAGATTTGTTACCCATCGAAGAATCTTCCAAAGATTTGCCTATTGATGCTTTAAACAATTCTGTAGAAGGAACTTGTTTAAGGTGTTATATATCACATTTTATTTTACAAGCTTGTCAGGAAAGATTCATGCGCTTTAGTCTGGGAGGACAGCGTTTTCAACTGCATGAATTACTACCTATAGTTCTCAATGATGACGGTAAGCAATTGTCTGGTTTGGGAGCGAAAGAACGTTTTATCCCATATTCCTTGCAAATCTTGCAAGAGTATATCAAATACAAGCCCAAAAGTGGTTTAGACAAATGGGCTTTAATGAAAACAAAGCAAAGTGATGCTATCGAAGAGTTTTTATTGCAATGCGGTGTATGCACGGATAGTGATTGGGGAATACTTAATACAACTAGTTATCCAAAATTAGAAAAAGTTTTTCGTGAGTTCCATATTTTTGGAGCAAATGCGATTCAGCATCTAAGCGAATCAGAAATTGAGCGAGCCAGAGCTATTTTGCAAAGCTTTCATGAGATTTATCGCGGCGATCGCCAAAAAAATCATCAATATGGAAGGTGTCAGCCACCTACCGATACTCAACTGCAACGAATGACTGAGTATTTATGGACAACATACCAAATTCAGGTTACTCCTCTAAGATTAATGAATGAAATCAAAGCGATTGCTAGTCGTTTGCGAGATTATCGTCTTTGTGAATATCAACTTCCACACACCTCAATACTCGATACCAATACCGGAAAAAATGCTTATGAAGAGATTCCAGATACAAATTCCTTAAATAATCTTAAGTCAGAAGATGAAGAAGATTTACACAAGTTATTATCAGAAGAACTTGTATCATGTTTGGATAAAGCAATAGATAAAGGATTCTACGACATAATTAATTCTTTAAGTTCTAGATGCGCTAATCTTGCAGATTACATTAAACCAGCCTTCTATTTTCTTTATTGTCAAGGAATGACTCAAAAAGAAACAGAATCACGGATAAAAGAATTAACACAAACTCAAATAACGAGACGAATTAAGCCTTTAATTCCAAAATATCTCCAGCAAGTTAAGTTAAGAATTCAAGAGCAGTTATTACAATCAATACTTGATAAAGTTAAACGCTGGCGCATCGTTGATAATCCCGAACAATTAGATTATTTCAACAACTTATCAGGTCAAATTGAGGTTTTTGTAGATAATGAAATATTTTCATCTACTCAGACAAAAACCAATGATGCTAAAGCAAGCTATATAAATAGTTTGTACTTCACAAGATTATGTGCATACCTATCTAATTATAAGGAGATATAATTATGACGAATACTTTTATTGAAAATGATATACTCTTGGCTCTACCATTAGAAGCTATTGAAATTGAACCAGAAGATTTTCAGGAAGCATCTGTAAATAGTAATAAAATTACTGATGAAGCTTTACGGTGGCAAACTTATCAGAACGCACTAGCATTAATTGGTTTTGAAAGATGGCTGAAGCAACGAAAACCCGAACTTCAAGTTGATAAAAGCCAATGTT
The DNA here is from genome assembly GCF_000316665.1 of Rivularia sp. PCC 7116. Taxonomy (GTDB): domain Bacteria; phylum Cyanobacteriota; class Cyanobacteriia; order Cyanobacteriales; family Nostocaceae; genus Rivularia. The sequence goes on from NC_019678.1 coordinate 6,275,558, forward strand.
CAATATTTCAGCCACAATCTACCACTACAATTAATGCAACATACAATCTTAAAGTTAATGATTTAATTGTTTGTTTGATTAACAGAAATGATTTGACTGAGGAGTTTATTCCAGTCACAAAAAATACTGTTTATTCAGCAGAATTAGCGGCTCATTTCTACGTGCTAACTGAGGTTTTAGAAGAACAAGAACAAGTTATAATCAATGGTTTTGTGCGTTACGACCAACTAAATAATTATTTGAAATCGGGGAATTTACAAACTTCCCAGAATGAGTACTATCAATTACCACTATCTTTATTTGAATCGCAACTAAATCAGTTGTTGTTATATTTGGGCTTTTTAACTCCCAACGCTATTCCATTACCAGTAGCAGCTTCTTCTGATATACCATATTTAGAAGAAGCTTTAGGTAAAGCTGGTCAATCTATAGTCAATTTGAGTCACTGGTTGCATGGTGCTTTTGATACGGGCTGGCAAGCGGCAGAGACAGTTTTAGCGCCTTCTTTTCGGACTACATTGGCTTTTAGATTTAGAGATGCTCGCAGCCAAAAAACTGATGCAACAAAAAGTTCCTTGTCTGGAGTTAAACGAGGTAAGTTACTTAATTTAGGAATAGAACAAGCAGGGAAGTCTTTAGTATTGATAGTTGGGTTTGAAGCTGTAGAACAAAATAAATTCCAGGTTTTGGTGGACATTTATCCTACAACAGAGCAAACTTATTTGCCCCAAAATTTGCAACTGATGGTTCTTGATGAAACAGGAAAAGCAGTGATGCAAGTTCAAACTAGAAATACCAATAAAAATATTTACTTGGATTTTAAAGGTAATCCTGGGGAACGGTTTAGTATTAAAGTTATTTTAGGCGATACCAGTATTACAGAAGCCTTTGTTATTTAATACAAAACTTACAATGCAAGATAGGCATCTATTATGGAAAAGTTGGTCATCTTGAAATTTGATGGCGATTGGCAACAGCATGGGTTTAGAGTCGATTTAACTATTGTCAAAGAGGTTGAAGAATCGGGAAATCATTTCCGTTTAAACCCTTTGCGAGAAATGAGTCGCTCTTTACCTCCAAATGCTGAATTAGCTTCTCTTTTATATCAGCATTGGGAAGAAAAATACCGTAATTTGGGTGCGCCTTATCGACTGGAAGCTGGTACTATTCAGTATGACGGTTCGGTTAATCATCTGGTTGATGAATGTAAGCAATCGGCGCACGAGGTTTGCTTACATATAAACAACTGGCTCAAATCCGAGCAGTTTTCCGATATTAAAGAACAGTTGCTGAGAAATTTATCACCAGATGAGACAATTCGATTTCTGATTCGTACTAGAGATGGGCTTTTACAGAAACTTCCCTGGCAGGAATGGGATTTAATTAAAGGATTCCCCAAAGCAGAAGTCGGTTTAGCTCCTTATGATTGGGGAGAAGCACCTACAGTAAAAAACCACAATCATAAAATTAGGATTTTAGCGATTTTGGGTCATAGTGAAGGTATTGATGTCGAAGCAGACCGAAAATTGCTAGAAAATTTACCCAATGCTGAAGTAACTTTTTTAGTAGAACCAAGCCGTCGTAATATCAATGACGAACTCTGGGATCAACCTTGGGATATCATCTTTTTTGCAGGACATAGTAGAACAGAAGGAGAAACAGGTCGGATTTATATCAATCCAGACTATAGCTTGACGATTAGCGAATTATGGTATGCGTTAAGAAAAGCGGTTGATAGAGGTTTACAGTTAGCAATTTTTAATTCTTGTGATGGTTTGGGACTAGCGCGAGAATTAGATGATGATTTGTATATTCCTCAAATGATTGTCATGCGGGAATTAATCCCAGACCAAATAGCGCAAGAGTTTTTAAAGTATTTTCTCACGGCTTTTTCAGATGGTCAGCCCTTCCATTTAGCGGTGCAAATTGCAAGACAGCGATTGCATGGACTTGAAGATAAATTTCCTTGTGCAACTTGGCTACCAGTGATTTATCAAAATCCTACAGCGATTCCGCCAGTTTGGAAACCACCATCAACTAATAATTTATTCCGTCGTCTTGGAAGTGTTTTACTGACGAGTGTGGTGGTAACTGGTTTGATAATGGGAGTGCGATCGCAAGGAAAACTAAAACACTTGGAATTCCCGGTATACGACCAAATGATGCGTCTGCGGGGGGATGAAGGAAAAGACCACCGATTGATGCTGGTAACAATTGATGATGCAGATATTAAGTATCAGCAAGAACAAGGATGGAATTTACGATGGTCGCTTTCTGACGAAGGATTGTCTGCACTTTTAAAGAAACTGGATAAATACGAACCCAGCGTCATCGGTTTATATGTACCCCGTGATATTGGTATAGAAGCGAACCAAAAAGATTTAAAAACTCGCTTTGAAACTGACCATCGTTTATATACAGCCTGCTTCGCATCGGAACCTGAATTTCAAAAATCTGGTATCTTCCCTCCTCCTGGAGTTCCGCAAAAACGTCAAGGTTTTACTAATATTGTACGTGATTCAGATGGGGTTGTACGTCGTCATCTTCTGTCTATGGGAACTACTCTCGGTTCCCCATGTACTGCTCCTCGTGCTTTTAGTACAATGCTTGCATTTCGCTATCTTCATGACAAAAATTACAAAGTTGACTTCAAGCAAGGTAACTGGATTTTCGGCGATGTTGTACTTGAAGGATTGCAAGGTGGAGATGTAGGTTATACAAAAGAAGAAACAGAAGCATCCCAAATTTTACTCAACTATCGTACAAATAATGGCTCGCCTCTAGAGATAGCCGAAACAATTACCCTCAGAAAGATTCTTCAAACAAAAGAAGAACAAATATCACCGAGTTTAAAAAATCGAATCATTATTATTGGTGTTACTACCGCAAGCGATAAAAATGCTGGCGATCACTATCCTAACCCTTACAATACGGGTAGTGAAAATTACCAAGAAATCTCAGGGATAATGCTTCACGCTCAAATGACCAGTCAACTTTTAAGTGCGGTTTTGGATAACCGACCATTATTAAAAGTAATACCGCAATATTGGGAATTTATTTGGATTTTGGGATGGTCTTTGGTGGCAGGTATATTAATATTACGCTTTCACTCAAAGTTACACTTGGCTTTAATAATGTTAGCTGGAGGTATCACAATTTGTATTTTTTATGGAATATCCTACGGCTTTTTGCTTGTAGGTTATTCAGTCTCATTAATGCCGCCAGTATTGGCAATTATTACTACTGGTAGTATTGTACTAATATATTCCAAAGTTATTCTTTCTAAACAATAAATACAAGTTTTTATAAGCAAATATCCTACTGTAAAATTTCAACAAAAACTCGAAATTACTTCTCTGACTGACTTTAAATCACTTCGCTAAAAAACATTATTTTCTTGATGCTTTTATGTGGTATTTTTAATAACGCATTAAGCAATTAAGTAATATGATTGGAATCAATTTGCTTGTAAGGTTAGCAAAACTTTCCTTCCCGATTTTTGGTGTACTGTTTGTTTTGAAATTACTACCGATACGAATTGCTAACTCGCTAACCCTAATACAGAATTCTGTAGATAAACCATTAGATAATAATCTAGTTTCCCGAAAAAAGAAGACTTCAGCACCCGCTGCTCCCAATCCTACCGAGCCACCAGTAAGCACGAATGGCGAACAACCACCACGTGGTCCTTGCGACAACAATATGAAAAAATCGCTGACGGCTTTGCTACCGGAAGAAGCTGTTAAAAACAAAGTATTGATATCTCAAGAAAATACTAAATTCTGGTTTTACAATCCTTACGAACCAAAATCAATAAAAGAAGTTGAATTGAAATGGGAAGAACTAGGTACTCAGGGAGGTAAAACGGAAAAACTTAAGTTGCCAAGACCTAAAATGCCGGGAATAATCAGCATTTCGGTTCCTCCTCAAACTGCTCCGTTGAAAGATGGGAAACAGTATAATTTAACCTTAACTCTTAGAATTGCTTGCAGCGATGGAAATGCACAAGTAAAACCCGATCGCCTTTCTTTTAGGGTCAAGATGCATAAATTAACTCCTTCTCAAAAAAATGAGTTTAATCAAGCAACTACAGCAACGCAAAAAGTAAATTTCTATATCCAAAATAAGCTTTGGTTAGATGCTTTGACAGCAACTGCTCAACTCAAAAGAACTAATTCTCAAGACCAGAATTGGAGTGCAATCATATGTGACAAATTTAATTTAGACCAAAGTATCACATCTAAGCCCATTATTGATTGTTGTAATCCTTCTAATCCTTAATTATCATTTGTTACTCTAAAAAACTTAAGTAGGTAGATGATAAAATTTTTACTACCTACTCAACGCCAATTTCCGACCAAAACAAAAGATGCCCACGAAGATGGAGACTCACGATAATTTTTTAACGAATTAACTTGAGCAATACGTAGAGCTTCTGATATTGTTGTATCTTTTTGCTCGTTGAATAATTCTTCGTAAAACGTCTTTATCAGTTCATAGGTAGGTCTATCGGGAACATCTGACAATGAAGCAATAGTACTACGCGCACCTACCTGTACAGATACACCAGCTATTCCTAAAGTTGCTCTAGTATCACCATTAGCTGTTTGACATGCACTGAAAACAAGTAGGTCAATTGGATTAGTTTGTTTTTCTTGTTGACTTCTGAGTAAAAATTTGAGCTGGTTTAAATTGATAACTTTTTGATAAGCAAGTATGAATGTATCATCAAAACTAGAACTAAATAAACCATGTGTTGCGAAATGAACAATTTTAAAAGGTTGTGAATCCACAAATTTTTTCAAATTTTTAGGAGTAAATTTTTTATTTAAAAGTACTTCACTACCGGATATATTATCAATATTATCTAATTCTTTCTTAACATGAGGTAGTGCTTTCCATTGTTTATATTTTTCACTTATCCCAACTGCTAAAATACTAGGTTTTTTTCTATTTAAAGGTTTTGTTTGCAATAATTCAGTTCCTAAATTAAGAACTATACGGTATCCTTTCTCTATTAAATACTGCTTAGAATCATAAAGTGCTGCCATAGGAGTATTTCTCAGTGCAGCACTATGACTACCCAAAACAAATACTAGGGTCTTAATATTATTATTCTCTAGTTCTTTTTCAAGACTATTCTGCTGACCATTTTGTCTGAATAGCCAATTGTATAATTTTGTAGAGTAGCTTTCAAATTCAGAATAATAATTGTTGCTATTTTTATTTGAAATAATGTCTTTCAAGGATTCTACAGTATCTTCTACATCTTCTTTGGAGACAGTAATATTGGTATAGCGTTTTATTGATTTTTGATTGGGTAGTTTGAGCAATACTTCTAATCTGTTATCTAAGAGAATCGGATATATAACGGCAGCTTCTGGATCTTCTTCTTCAGTTATTTTATCAATTGCTATGCTTGTAGGATTTTGCAAACTACACCGTAAAAAACTTTCTAGTTCAAGAACTTGCAAATTTTGAACTGTTTGAATAGCATCTTTGATACTATTTTGGTCAAGTATTGAAGAATAGTCATTTCGGCTTTTTGCCCGATTTATGCTGTCTCCAGGATATGGCAGAAGTAACTGAATTAATGATAGATAAATTGGTTCTATTTTGTCTCTAAATAAAAAAGTGAAATCAGGACTATAAAGACCAACTAAATCTTGACGAAGAGTTTTGATTGTATTAACTGATTCCTGATAAGATGCTAGTGCTGCCTTATTATCACCTAATTTTACTAAGATACTTCCTAATTGTGCCTGTAACTTATAAGTAATATCAAATGCTTGGATATTATCTGCTAACTGAAGAGCTTTCTTTGTGTGGTTATAAGCTTCAGTATAAGCCTCTGTTTTTTCTTCTAATTGAGCAAAATTATACAATGCATAAGCCTCAGTCCGTTTATCTCCTAGTCGATGAGCTTTCTGTACAGCTTTATTCAAGTATTCGTTGATTAACTTTAAATTACTTAACTCTCCTAATTGTATTTTAAACTTTTTAGGAACTTCTATTAAAAGTTGGGATAAATTTATTGCAGCATACACTGATATACGGCTATTCTGCAAACCATCAATTTCATCTTTTATTAGTGAAGTATTCTTTAACAAATGATTAAAAGTTTTCTGTAAACTAGCTAGGCTTTTTTTATCTTCTATATAGTCTTCGTATATTTCATTAGTTTGAAGTCTTTTATTTAAATCTATAAGTAAATCTAATTGCTTTAGCTGTGCCTGAATTTTTGTGACTGGTATGCTATTGTTATTACTTTCTGATTTTTGATAATTATTAACAGCGTTATTTAGAAACTTTAGTTGTTTGTCATAATCATTTTTTCCACTGGTTGTCACTCTTTCATAAGCATCTTTTGCTCGGTAATAAGCTGCTCGCTCGGTATTGCCCAAACTAAAATAAGTCTCGGCAATATCTTGTTTTAATTGCGTGCTAGCAGGTTGCTTAGAATTCAATTCTTCATATATGTTTAAACTTTGCTGTAAAAATTTCCTAGATATCTCTATATAGTTCAATTCTAGGAAAGAATTCATTTGTAGCTGGTATTTCAATCTTTGCAATTTATCGGTTTCTTTCAAATCTTCTTCTACCAATAATAGTGATAGCAATTTTTCTTTATCTTCTTCATCCTCAACCAAACCAGCTTCACGTATAGCATTACCAATTACTCGGTATGCAGTAGCTTGAATTGATATTGACTGTTGCGGTAAAACACTAACAAGTCCAGCTAAAATTTTGTAAGCTTCTCGATAACGTCCAATTTCTTGTAATGCTAGACTTTGATTAATCTTACTTCTTACTTCTCCCCCTTGAATCTCAGCTTGTTCAAATTTATTAGCTGCATCTTGCCATGCAATCAAAGCTTGTTTGGGTTTTCCCACAGATAATTGCAGCTTACCTTGAATCTCTAAAGCACTGGCGAGTAATTTTAATTTATCTTTGGAATTATCATTTATAGATTTCAGTAAATTAATGCTTTCAGTGATTTCATTTTCGGCATTATTCCATTCTCCTATTTGCTGATAAGCCAAAGAAAGATTACTGGAAATCATCGAAATATTTAGTTTATCTCCTCTGATTTTGAAGATTTCTTTCGCTTCTTTCAATTTTTGTATAGCTTCACTGAAATCACCTTTATCGTAGAAACTTTTTCCCTGCTCTACTAATGTATTGGGAGTAATTTTATTCTGTACGATTAATTGAGAATAATCGCTTTGAGCAACCACCGGAAAGATATTGGTGACGCTAATAAAACTGAAAACTATAGCAAACAGTAAAAAGTGATTTTTTCTAAATCTAAATTTTTTCACATTTATAAAATTTAGAAAGGATTGTATTCTACCGAAAAATAAACGCCGTTTTCTTGCCATGTCTTGTTCTCCGAATCTAGGTTTACTAAAGGGATTCCCCAATCTACGCGAGCGCTGAAATTACTTGAATTGATAAATTGCAGTCCTAAACCAACCGATAACAAAGTGTCTGTTTCTGGTTCTCTTGAATCACCACTGTTCCAACCCGTACCAAAATCAACAAATGGATTTAGCTGTATGACTGATTTCCATTCGGGGATACGTACTACAGGAAAACGAAGTTCGGCAGAAGCCAAAACGCCGTTATCGGTTAATAAAGCATCTTGACGATAACCCCGGATACTACCGAAACCACCTAAGCCAAACTGTTCTGGAGAAAGTAATGCTCTATCTGCTAGCTGAACATCGGTACGAAAAAATAGTGCTGGGACAGTAGGTAAACTGCTAGTATTCATCCCGAACAGCTTTATCCACTGAAATTGTCCTCTCCAAGAAAAAAAGCGACTGTCGGGAGATGTTTCATTGATAGTGGAATTTAAAGCATCAACTCCCAAACTAAATTGAGAACGAGCAGCTAAGACTTGTCCCTGATTCTGCTGTACCCATTCTTGAGCAAAACGGATTGCAGAAACTTTACTACGTCCTTCTCTATCTGCTCCTGTAGAAATAGGTTCCGCTATTCCGTTTCTAAAAGTCTGACTTTCGTTTCTAGAAGCAGTAAGACTCAGAGCAAATTCTTTACTTGGTGTTTTAATAATTGGTTGACGAAAGGTTAACTGGTAGTACTGGGATTCTGATTCGATATCAAGCTCATCAAAGGGTTCTTCAATAATGTTGCTAGATGTTTTCCCATAATTGAAGCTCAAATTACCATCCCGCGCATTCACTGGTAAATTGTAACCGACATCAAAGCCGTTACTACCATCCGTATTGTTGTAACCAACACTTAGACTATCCCCCAATCCCAATAAATTCGCTTGTGTTAATCCTACACCTCGACGGAAGCTACCAACACTAGGGGAACGACCATTATTTAAAGCAACTCGGCTACTCCATGATTGTGCTTCTTTGACATTTACTTCCAATACATTAGTTCCAGGTTCCAATCCCGCTCGTAGTTCGGCTGATACACTGTCAATTAATGGATTAATTTGTAACAACTTTAGTGCATCCAGCAACTTTTTTCGATTTAAGGGAGTAGATGCTCCTAATTTCAAACGCGATCGCACATAATTTTCTTGCAGTCGCTTGGTTCCGCTTACCTTAATATCTTCGATGCGTCCTTCAATTACTTTAATAGTTACTACTGCATCTTTTGTCGGAAGTTCTTGTGCATCGGGGATAAATGCCCCAGTCGTGATGTAACCTTTTTCTACATACTGTTGAGTTATGGCAGAGCGAATTTGCAGCAGTTCCGGAAAAGATAGAGGTTTATTGATACAGGGTTGGAGAAAATTTTGTAAGTACTCATCGCTGAAAACAGTACTGCCAATAACGCGAAACTCTTTTACTCTTACCGTATTTTCAGATACTCGCGAAGTTTGGAGTTGAGTATTATTACGACAGCTTGCAGGAAGAGGAGAAGTTTCCTCATTTTCAGGAGTCTTTAAAATATTTCCTGGAGGAGGAGGTTTAGGAGTAGCCGGAGGTGGTGAAGGTTCGGGAAACGGTTGACGTAAATCTCCTGGGGCTGGTTGCTGTCGGTTATTTGTAGGAGTTTGAGTAATTTGTTGACTAAGTTGAAATGATTTTACCGGCTCTTCAGTTTTCTGTGCCAGGGTAGGAGATGGTATTAAAGTTAGCCCTCCGATACTCAAGCTGCTAATTAAAGCTAAGTTTGATACACTTCGGGGAAACCTCACCCCGCCTTCGGCACCCGTCTCCTTGATAAGGAGAGGGGAAGAGGGAGAGGTTAATTTATTTAACCGTGGTATTAAAAAATTCATAATTAATTGCTTTGAAACACGCAAGACGATGAAGAGGAATTTGATTTTCGTGTCGTCAAAAGTAGTTTGCCGTTTGGCATTTTCACCCATCCTTGAGCTTCTCTAATTACTTTTGGTTTGGAAGCAGTTGTGGGTTTATTTTCTTGGGGGTTAAGTGTTACCCAAGGAACTTGAGCGGTATTACTTTCAAGGGCTTCGTTGGGGCTGGGAGGTAAGCCACCATGTCCGGTGTTGATGAATTCACTTCTACCAGCAGTACGGGTAGTTACACCCTGGCTCGATGGACAAACCTGGACTATTTCTGGGGTATTTGGTTGTTGGGGTAGCTGGGGTTCGGGGTTGTCTGTTATTAGCGAAAGAGTACCGTCTTGTCCTAGTCGAGAAGCTGCGGTAAAATCACTGTCTGGAGTGCGAACTTTATCGAAATTTACGAATCCGTAATCACCTTTGGCTTTGGCAGATAACTTTCCACCTACTCCTCTTCCATCAGCAGTAACAACGATATCGTTATTATTAGGTATACCAGAAGATTTAATGAATTTACCTACGTCTATAGTCAGGTTGCCACCACTTGCATTTCCAAAAGCTTCCGAACTAATTTCACTGTCTCTTCCTTCAAAATCGATATTGTTCGCTACGTTTATGTTAATATCGCCACCTTCGCCTTGAGTAGATGTTAAAGCATTAATGCTGGCTTGATTCTTTAACAAGAGGGAATCGGCGGTTAGAAGCATATTGCCTGAAATACTGTTTTCTCCTGTGCTACTGACAGCTATTTGTCCTCCATTTAGGACTTCTAAGCCCTTTGTACTGATATTTAAATCTCCAGCCTTGCCACCTTCTTGAGAACTTGCAGTTAAACTACTGCTAACTTCCCCGTTAGCTGAAACACCATCTACTTTAACCAGTTGAGCTTTATTTTCCAGAGTATTAACTTTTATGTTTCCTCCTGAACCTTCACCTACAGTTGCTGCACCAATCCTTGAGCCACTGAGAACATTAAGTTCATTTGTTGTAATGATTAAGTTTCCACCTTTACCAGAGTTAAAGGTATCAGCAGAAAACACTGCTCCACCAGTTAGATTGATTTGACCTGAATTAACAATTAAGTTACCTGCGTTACCAGAACCTATAGTAGCAGTTGCCAACCCCGCCAAGTTCTTTAATTCTATGGATTCTGTCGCATTTACCGTTAACACTCCCCCATCTTCAGCATTTTCTTTTAAAGAAAGAGAAGCTGTAGCGGCTCCAGCGTCATCTTGAATCGTTAATCGCTTGGTATTAATGATTAAGTTTCCTGCTTTTCCACTACCTAAAGTAGATGCTGTTATACCTGTGCGAGTAGAAGCTGCTAAAATCAAGTTCCCTACAGTAGGACTTGGATTGAATGGTGTAGGGTCATTGCCACTGATTGTGACAGATTCAGTAGCATTTATGCTTAGATTACCTCCATCGCCGCTGCTTTCCGGACGAGTATCGGTGCCTATTCCAGTAATTTGAAATGGGTCAGACTGGCTGTATCTAACATCCAATTTACTAGTATCAATAGTTATATTTCCTGCATTGCTAGTACCAGACGTTTGTGACCGCAATCGACCACCATTCAAGACTTCTAAAGTATCAGAGGCATTAACTAATATATCACCTCCTTTCTTCACCGCATCTGTTGCATTTATAGTAGAAGCTCTTACTTGACCGTCGTCGATTAAAGAAATTGATTCAGCAACAAGATTTATATCGCCTCCTCCAGAAGAAAAGATTTGAGAACCCAAGTCCTGAATCCTTATCCCTGCATTATTGTCATTTTCATTGCTAACAATGCCATTAAGGACTATTCTTCCAGTCCCAGTAGTCTCCACTACACCACGATTAAAAATCGAAATACCGTTATTTTTAGAACCATCTGTAGCATTACCGCCCCCTTTGCCGGAAAAATCTATATCGCCATTTACTGAACTAACTTTAGAGTTGCCTTGAACTAATATCCCATGATTCTCATTTGTCCCATTTCCACCAGTACCATTCAGGACTATTTTTCCTGTCCCAACAGTACTCACTACGCCGTTTCCATCCAAAAAAATTCCAATGTTTTTGACATTAGTTCCACCACCTTGCCCAATTAAGGTGATATTCCCATTCTCTGAAGTGATTTTGCCGTTATTTTCTTGCTCTATGCCCGTGCGATCGCCAATCCAAATACCGTGGTTATTGCTACCAATTCCTCTCGCAGTCCCTGTCAATGAAATATCACCACTTACAGATGTAATTTCGGAATTGGGATCTAAAACAAGTATTCCCTGATTCCCATTCATCTCTGATTCACCATTACCTCCGGTTCCTGTCATGGTAATATTTCCTGCCTCAGATATTACTTTGCCGCCACCCACAATTGAAATGCCCTCATTGCCGACAGAATTGTTACTTGTACTTGCTGTTGCTTCAGTAGTACCTGTCATCTCAATCGACCCTGCACCAGTCGATTCCACCAAACCATTTAACAAAATATAAACGCCATGATTAATATCTCCGTTGCTTGAAGCACCCTTGCCTATGAAGCTAATCTTTCCGTCCTTGGAACTTACTTTTGAGTCATTAAAAATTTTTATCCCATGATTTTCACAATTTTCACTACAGCTTCCAGTTCCACTTGTGCCATCTAGGGTAATATTACCTTCTCCAGTAGTTTTTACTAAGCCGCTTTCATTCAAATAAACACCTATATTGTTTTTGCCAGTTCCACCACCTTTCCCGTTTAAGGTGATATTTCCATTTTCTGAAGTAACTTCGCCGCCGTTACCCCTACCAATCCAAATACCGTAGTGATTGTCACCAACTCCTCTACCAGTCCCAGCCAATGAAATATCACCGCTTACTGATGTAACTTTGGAGTTGGGATCTAAAACAACTATTCCCTGGTTCCCATCTGTTTCTCCTCCATCATTACCTCCAATCCCTGTCATGGTAATATCCCCTGTTATGGTTTTTACTATCCCACCACCCACAACTGAAATAGCGTCGTTTCCGTATACATTGTTATTTGTTTTTGCTTCGGTAGTACTCGTCATGTCAATTGCTCCTGTCCCAGTTGATTCCACCAAACCGCCAGACCAAATAGCAATACCATGATTGACATCTCCATTACTTGAAGCACCCTTGCCTATGAAGCGAATCTTTCCATTTTCAGTTTTGACTTGTGAATTACCAACGAATATGCCGTGATTTCTACATTCAAGTCCAACAGCGCAGCTTCCGGCACCACTTGTGCCAGTTAAGGTTATGTTACCTGCCCCAGTAGTTTCTATGACGGAATTGCCGTTAATTCCATCTATATTAATGCCTTTACCGTCAGAGCCACCATCTTTTCCTCTCCCTATAACTTGAATATTACCCCCTGCGGCATTAATTTCACTGTTGGTAAGATTTATTCCGGAGGTAGAAGCATTACTGCCTTTGCCACTCCCTGCAAAATCACCACCGTTTGTGTTAATAGCAGCATTAGTAATAATTAGAGAACCTGCCCCACTATTATCTTTATCAGCATCGAGTGTAACGTTTCCTCGATTACTAGTAATATTTGCATTGACGTTAATATTGTTATTAGCTTCAGCGGTTAGCTCTACTCCATTAGCAGCAATGTTAACCGGAGCATCAAAGGTAATATCATTGCTAGCTTGTAAGATAACATTGGCTGTCGCAGCATTAATAGTACTATTTTTAATAGTATTATTTACACCAGAGTCAGCAAATTCGTTGTTGGCTGCTAACTCAGATGGATTATTTCCACCTTCTACAATCGTGATATTAGTTGGATCTAAGAGCAAGCTGCCAAATTGACCATTATTTGCGCTTAAATCAACCTTTCCTTGAAAAGCTAAATTCTCCTTCCCCGAAACCTCCGCAAACCCACCATTACCAAACTGACTTCCACCACGAGCGCTAATATTCCCATTAAAACCAGTAGTTTCATCAGCCCAAACAATTACACGACCACCATCACCACTCGTTAGCGCATCAGCGATAATATTTGCACCAGAACCAACAAAGGTACGTTTTGCATTGGGAACTTCACCTTTACCTTGAAAGTCCCCACCAATCAATACATTACCGCCGCCCGTTTCACCTGAAACATCAATCTGGGCATTATCAAGTAAACCAACCCGCTCCCCTAATACGTGAACTGTTCCACCTGGGGCTGTCATTTTACCGCTGGTAGTAACAGTATTACCCGCTAAAGCTAACTTTTGTCCTTCTCCTACTTGGAGATTCCCTTCATTGTTAATATTCCCCGCTTGCTGAGTTCCATATTGCAAACCAACAGGAACAGCCATAGTCAGTAGCGGCTTAGACTCTAAATTATTAGCACCGAAAAGGATTCTATCTTCAAAGTTTACGCCTTTACCCGTACTTGCTACAAACGAACCCCTTATATCCAACCTTGCATTCGGTCCAAAAATAATTCCATTTGGGTTGAGCAAAAACAAATTTGCATTACCTAAAACCCCAAGAGTACCGAAAATATTAGAAGAATTATTCCCCGTTACTCGACTAAAAATATTTTCTACCCCAGTCGGACTAGCGAAATCAACTCTTTGTCTTTCACCAACATTAAATTCTTTAAAACTGTGAAATAAATTAGAACCTCTAACCGCACCACCATCAATTCGTTCGGTATTCGGATTTACAGGTGTGACTACAGAATTTTCTTTCCCTTGAGACTGGTCTGGTGTAACTTGCGCTACAACTGTATTTGCAGAAAAGGTTAGTGCGATCGCCGTAATTAAAGGAACCGAAAAACACAGTTTTTTATTGGAATATTGCCAGTTTGCACCCATATTAGATTAGCTCGCTTGTTTTAGAAAATTACAGATTAATTTGAAAACTTATGAACCTAGTAAAATTTTTTATACTTTCAAGGGGAATTTACATTAGAAAACTTTGGTGAATTACGTTCTTTATTTTTTCTTAATGATTCTTGAAAGTTTAGTAATTTGCATAACTAAACATAATAATTCCACGAAGTCTATACTCAAATAGGTTTATTTTTTTGCTGATTACAACTAAACTTTTGATATTGCCTGAACATAGCCTTTCTTAAGTAATAAAACTTTATGATGCTTACCTATATTATGAAGTATTCATAATTTATAAAAAGTTAAAACAATTAACTTGAAGAAATGCAGAGGGCAGAAATAAGTAATAGTTTTTTTATCTGCCCTATTAAGTAATCTCAAAACTCTATTTTTTGTAAGAAATAGGTTACTGAGACTTAGGTAACTTAGGTTTTGTCTTGATTGGAACTTGTTTAACTTTAGTTTGTGGAATATTAGATATTGACATCGTGGGTAAAGCAGCAGGAGCTTTAAGTTGAAGAATATGAACGGTTCCTTGAGGAATATTAACCACTCGAATTTTTTTAGAAGAAATCATCCCCTTAAAAATACCAACTGCATTTCCAGCCAATCCCCCTTTAATCATGCTGTTGCTACTACCTTTTCCGATAGCTCCCCCAAAACTGGCACCAAGACGACTCCAAGCAGGAGAATTCTTTCTTGCTCTTTCATTTCCACTGACTACAGTTTTTTTAATGCTGGGAATTATAGGGCTAGTTGCTTCAATCGGGACAATTTGACCTTTAACAACAATAGATTCAGCGACTATTTTTATATTTCCTTCAGAGGGAACAAGTTTAACCGCAATTGGGCTATTAGCTGGAACAAGTTCTCTTCCTGTTATGTCTACAATTGGTTGAGCTAACGGTAATATCATGGGATGACTTTTACTTTGTCCAGCATCCAACTGAACTTCTTGGGGAAACGCAATCACTAGTGCTGTAGATTGGGGAATTGCTTTTACTTGTTCTTGAGCTTGCAACTGATGTGGTTTATTAAGTTGAGCTTTAGCGGGAACTGTAGTTAAACCTGAAACTAAAACGGTTATTGCAATGGTTAATAAAGTCTGCTTTTTCATTTTTCTGTCTCCTTATTAAAAAGCTTATATTTTATTTAATTGGCATCAATAAATAGTAATGTTTAAGGAATTGTGAGGAATATATAATTTTTCTCCTTAAACTACAACTATTTGGACTTACCAACCTTGCATTAAATTATTGAACGTACTTGACTGTGATTTTTTCTCTATCTCTTCAAGTCTTACTTCCTTTTTTGCATCAATAGCCATACGATTAGTTTTTTGTTGTTCGTGGTTGATATCTCTTTGAGCAGCAGAATTAACAAAAGTGCTGCAATTTTCACCTACTGTTTCGCTGGTTACAGTACTGCGGTCGTAAGTAATTCGTGAATTTCGATTCCAAGAAGAGTTTCGATTATTTTTAGAATTATTTGAAGCTGTTCTTGCTGTACTATTTTTAGATCCACCTTTTCCGTTAACGCCAATTCCAGCAAAACTGAAACCACCACCACCACTTTTTTCACTAGAACGATTATAGGATTGTTGATTTGAATAGCTACTAGAAATGCCTACTGAACCTGAATTATTTTGATTGATAGAACCAGAATTATTGTTTACATTTTGAGCAACGATATCATCGCAATAAGCACGATGGTCTGTAGCTAAAACGCTCTCATTAATCCAAGATTTATACGGTTCTGCGGATGCTGGTAAAACAGAAGTAAAAATAGTTGTTGCTGCTATCAAAGAAGTAAATAAATTCAAGCGCATTGATTTTCTCCTTGAAATTCTATAGTTGGTTTTGTTGGACGGGATTTTAACCCCTTCATTAATTCAATAGGTTTGGCTTCGATTTGATTTATGCACTTTATGAATAAATACGGTTGAATTAGGGGTTACGAGCAATAAAGAAATCAAATTTTCTAACTTTCATTAACTGAACCGTATTGCTTTATCGGCGAAACGAGGTCAAATTACAATTTCACAAATCCCTGCCCGTACAGTAGTTGTAGGTTGGTTGTTCCAAATCAAATGACAATTTCATACTTTGAAGCGTCTTGAAATTGATATACCTAAAACGCCGATGGGTCGTAAGATTGGTCAAAAATACCATCACCATTACTATCCCGCGAATACTCATTTTCCATCCATGCTGGACTGTCACTATTTGAGTAGTTACGGTCGCCAAATCTTCCTCCAGGGGCACCCGGATATTTCAAACCACCTTGTTTTACGCTGTCTTGCACGGCATTGTGGCAATCGTTTACACCCAGAACCCAAACACCATTATTAGCATTTTTTCTACAATGGTTGAGGACTTTATCTTCTCTTCCTTCGCTCGAAGGTACAAAATTACAACTATCTTTTAGCGGACCGGCTTCAGGCTTATCTGTTCTCGAAGCCCAAGGACTGCCAGCCATTCCACAAGCTTCCCCAGTTCGAGCATCCCAAATATAACTATGATTACCTACACCAGCATTTGTTTCCCGATTGCATACCCATACACCAGCATTAGAACCGCAGCTTAAGTTTTGCTGAGAGTTTCGACGTTGTGCAGAAGCTGGAATACTGAAACTTGTTGCAAAGACTGCACTACAAGCTCCGAGAGCAAAGAAATATTTTAACTTTCCTAGTTTGGTTTGAATTTTCATTTTCTTTGATGATGAATTGTAACTATCGATTCTTGCTCATTATTAGCCGTTCTCGTAACGCACCAAACCCGAAGGGAATGTTGCGTTACGTGAATTGAAGATTGCACCTCATAAATACCGATTTTGTTCAAGAATCAAATCGGAACCCTATAGTTTTTAAACAACTAAACCATTTATAGAACCGTGAAGAATGTTAACAGCACCAGAAGCGTTAATAGTTCCGATGTCTTCACCAAACGCTCCTATAGCTAAATCATCATAGCCATCACCGTTAAAGTTCCTATTGCTTTACCTATGCGTGCGTGTAACTTACCTTTTTCCTCGGCTCTTATTTCAGGAATGGTGCTTGACGAATAATTTGTTAAATTGACAGATAATTAGTTGATGTACATCTGTTTACAGTATTGTTATGCACTTACTGGAGAGAGTTGAAATTTATATCTGGCTTCATGACCATCAGGAATTGGACCATAAAGCCAAAGTTTTCCACCATTTTCCGTTTCTCCTGAACATATGTACTTTCCAGAAAACTGGTGTCTGAGATAGTGATAGCCATCTCCTTTATCGATTAATTCAAATTTATATCTTGCTTCATGACCATCAGGAATTGGACCATAAAGCCAAAGTTTTCCACCATTTTCCGTGTGTCCTGAACATATATACTTCCCTGAAAACTGGTGCTTGAGATAGTGATAGCCATCTCCTGTATCGATTAATTCAAATTTATACCTTGATTCATGTCCATTAGGAATAGGACCCCAAAACCATATATTACCACCATTCTCAGTATCTCCAGAGCATATATATTTCCCAGAAAACTGCTGTTCGATGGTGTAATACTGAGAATTTGACTGTGCTATTGTTTTTTTAGCAACTGACCCAAATGTTAACAATGCTGTGCTTAAGCCTGCTAATTTAATAAACTGTCTACGACTTTTATTTCCCACGCAAGAAAAGTCAGTTTTCATCATTTTTCTCCGAAATTTACTTTTGAACCCCTTCACTTACTTAATAGGTTTTTCTCCAATTCGTTTTATGCACTTCAATGACATCTGCATAAATTTATTCCAGCAAAAACCTAAAAGAATATCAACACTGCTCGGTTAAGGAATTGAGCACAATCGCTAGATCCCCCAAACCCCTTTAAAAAGGGGGCTTAGTTCCCTCATTTTTAAGGAGGGTTAAGGAGGATCTCCTCTTCACCGAGCAGTATTGAAACGAATATAGTTGAAATTTTTCGACAATAACATTGGTAATTAACAATTCAGTTCGTTTCCGTCGGTCTTAAAAGCACTATGGGCTGCAAAGATTAAACAATAGCAATATCAAGGTTAGTAGAGAAATCAGCAGGCTTATCCTCAAGAATTGCAAAAGTTGTAGCTAGAATACCATCAGTGGGTGAAGCATTAAAGGATAAAGCACCAGTAGAACTGTTGTAAGAAAACTGGTCGTTTGAAGTAGCTCCGAAGCTAAGTTTATCAATCACAATCTCGTCTCCTTCTCCCGAACTAAAGTCTTTAATGGTATCAATACCTTCACTCTTAAAATTAAAGATAAAATCATCAGCACCAGCACCACCAACAAGGGTATCTTTTCCGCTTCCACCGTACAACTTATCTTTACCAATACCACCACTCAAGTAGTCATTTCCAGACTCACCTTTGAGGTTATCATTTCCACCTTGACCGTATAATTTATCATTTCCGGAATAACCTAACAGGGTATCATTTCCCGTTCCACCAAAGAGTTCATCGATTCCCGTCCAACCATCTAAATAGTCATTACCTGCATAACCGAAAAGGTCGTCAGCCCCTCCACGACCGTAAAGTTTATCGTCACCTGATTGACCGTAAAGTCTATTTGCACCGTCATCTCCGAAAAGCTTATCGTTACCAGAACCACCTTCGATATATTCGATATTTTTGAGAGTTTCAGTATATGAGACACCGGGAGAACTTACTTTACCAGTTTGTAAATCTGCATTAATGTCTCCAGAATAGTAGTCGTAAGAAACTGTATCGAAACCGCTTCCACCATCAAAGTTATCTATACCAACACCACCAACAAGCTTATCATTGCCACCTCCACCTTTGAGTGTGTCATTACCTCCTTTACCATAAATAGTGTCGTTTTTAATTGTTCCAATGAGTGTTTGACTGCTGTTGTTTCCGTTAATAATCGCCATTTTTTTAACCTTGTGCTAATAAATTTGTATTTTGGAGTTCTTGAGAAAATAAACTTTTGAACCCCTTCAATTTCTACATAGGTTTTTGTCCAATTCGTTTTATGCACTTCGATGGCATCTGCATAAATTTCTTCCAGCAAAAACCTAAAAGAATATAGTTGATATTTTGCAAACCCTAAAAATAAAATTCACGCATTTAAGGAACTATGAACAATGCAAGCTAACTCATTTTTAACAGTTGACACCAAGCCAATTACCTTTGAAGAAGCTCTAAAATACCTGGAATCTTCAGAAGAAATAGGAAATTTTGTGGGAGAAGTACTACGTCAGTATATTTTGGAGCAAGAACTATCGTCAAGAGAAAAGCTAATAGCGAATTCAGCATTTGTAGAGCAAGCAGTTATTAATTTTCGCTTGGAACAAAACTTAACTGAGGCTAAAGCATTTGAGCAATGGCTTACAAGTAATGGTTTGAGCTATGAAAGTTTTCATCAAAAATTTCAGAAGGGATTTCAACTTGAAAGGCTAAGAGATGAAATTACTTTACCCAAGTTACAAGAAGTTTTCATTGAGAAAAAGATTTTTCTTGACCGAGTAGTTCTCTCTCGCTTGATTGTTAATAATCAAGAATTAGCCGAGGAACTTAAAATCCAAATTGAAGAAGGTGAAGCAAGTTTTGAGCAGTTAGTTCGCGAGTATTCCACAACAGAGGACAAAATTTTTAACGGGATGATGGGGTTACTCAGTCGCGGACAACTTCCAGATGAACTAAGAGCCGCTATTGATTCAGCCAATCCTGGAGATTTAATTGGACCAATAAATAACGAAGAGAATTGGTGTTTGTTCCGCTTAGAACATATTATCGGTGCATCGCTGAATGACGAAGAACTCAAGGAAACATTGAAAAACGAGATTTTTGAACAATGGTTAGCACAAAAAATTCAAGAAAAAGAAGTACAGTTAGCAGTGTAACTGTTGCAGATGAAATATCTCAGATAGTTTGGCAAGATTTACCTTTATGTTTACTTTCTCCCGAACAACAAACACAATTCAAAAATTTAGCTCGGACTAATCGCTATATTTTGGGAGAAAAACTTTGGTCTACTGATATCCCAGGAAGACAATTTTTAATTATCAGTGGTAAGGTACGTTTAAAAGAAGAAAGCACCAACAAATCCCTTGCTACTTTTACGGCTGGAGAATGGTTTGGGGATTTACTAGAACTTTCTGGGGACATCAAAGTAGTTGCATCCAGTAAAGAAGTAGTAGTAGCTTCCTGGGATACAAGTCTATGGGAAGAAATCAACTCTCCAGCCATTAATGAATTTTGGGAGAATTTGCGTGATAGCAAACAAATAAAATCAATCTCCCAACCGCAACAGATATCGGGTTATCCATTTGTATCTAGCCTCAATACCGCAGCTGCTTGTTTAACAATGGCTGCACAACAATTGCAAAGTCCGGTACAGTTGGATTGGGTTAAACGTCAGTTAAAGGGACAAAGACCAAAGCATCTAGTAGCAGCCACTGAAAATTTTGGGATGCGTTTGCAGAGGTTGCAGGTTCGTTGGGATGACTTACATCAGCTTTCTTTCCCAGCTTTATTGCACTGGCAACAAGAACATTGGGTTGTAATATATGGTGTCCGAGGTAATCGAGCAATTATCGGTAATCCCCTCAACCCCAGTCAAACTTGCGAAAGTATTCCTCAATCGGTCGTTGAATCTGCATGGAACGGACAACTTTGGTTGATAGAACCAATTCTTAAACAAGAAAAGTTTGGTTTAAGTTGGTTTTTACCACCTATTTGGCGCTACCGTAATTTATTAGCAGAAGTATTATTAGCATCTTTAACCTTGCAACTGCTGGGATTAGCCAGTCCGGTATTAACTCAGGTCATTATCGACAAAGCAATGGTTCAGGGTAGCATTTCAACCTTAGATGTAATGTTAATTGCTTTGTTTTGCATTGCTTTATTTGAAGCATTTCTGGGTATTTTACGGATGTTCACTTTTACCCATACTGCTCGTCGTTTGGATTTAAGTTTATCTTCTCAAGTTTTTCGTCATCTAATGCAGCTACCCCTAGCTTATTTTGAAGCTCGTCGAGTGGGAGACACCGTTGCACGAGTCCAAGAGATGGAAAATATTCGTCAATTTCTTACGGGAACTGCTTTGACAGTAGTTTTAGATGCAATATTCGTTGTCGTATATTTAGTTCTAATGTTCTATTACGACTTAAAGCTGACGATGGTTGCTTTAGCTGTCATTCCTTTATTTGCTATTCTTATCTTTGTTTCTACACCAATTCTACGACGTTGGCTGAATGAATCTTTTAACCGTAGTGCTGATAGTCAATCTTTTTTAGTAGAAACAGTGACTGGGATTCATGCAGTCAAAGCCCATGCAGCGGAAAGGACAACACGAGAACGCTGGGAGGGATTGTTTGCTCGTTATGTACGTACTGATTTTAGGGCTGCAACCGCTTCCAATATTAGCAGCAACATTGGTAACTTTTTTCGCAGCTTATCTTACCTGTTAATTTTAGGATTTGGCGCTCACTTAGCAATCCAACAAAAGCTAACAGTAGGCGAACTAGTCGCATTCCAAATGCTATCAGGACGAGTCACAGAACCTATTTTAAGACTAGTACAATTATGGCAGAATTTTCAACAAGTTTTACTTTCCGTTGATCGTTTGGGAGATATTTTAAATGAAACACCAGAAGCAGAATCAGGAACGGGTTTAACTCTACCGACCGTAGAGGGACAAATTACCTTTGATAAAGTTTTCTTTCGCTATCGCTCTGAGCAAGAAGCAATTCTCAAAGGGATTTCTTTTAATATTAAACCGGGAATGTTTGTAGGAATAGTTGGTCGCAGCGGTTCTGGTAAAAGTACTCTTTCTAAACTTTTACAAGGGTTGTATCAACCGGAATCTGGTCGTATATTAATAGATAATTTTGATGTAAAACTTGCGGATTTAGCTTCCTTACGACAGCAAATTTCTGTAGTACTCCAAGATGATTTTCTTTTTAACAGTTCTGTCTCAGATAATATTACCTTAAGCAATCCAGAAATTACTCCCGAGCAAGTAATAAATGCAGCCAAGTATGCAGCAGCCCATAACTTTATCAGCGAATTACCTGAAGGTTATGAAACTAATGTCGGAGAAAGGGGTACAGCCCTTTCAGGTGGACAAAGACAAAGAGTTGCTTTAGCACGTTTATTTCTTTCCCAAGCACCGATTTTGATTTTAGATGAAGCAACAAGCGCTTTAGATAGCGAGACAGAACAAATGGTGCTGAAAAATATTAAAGAAGTAGGTCAAAATCGTACAGTATTTATGATTGCTCATCGCTTCGAGCCTCTCAAGCAAGCGGATTTAATTTTGGTATTGGATAAAGGTGTGTTGATAGAACAAGGAACCCATGCAGAATTAATCAAGCAACAGGGATTATACTGGTCGCTATATCAGCGTCAACAATCTTCGATATAAATTATTGAATATAGTTAAAAAGATATCTCAATCTAGTCCTTTTTTTTGTTTATTACAATTTTAAGGGCTAGATTTTTTCGCTGTAATGGTAATTTAATTACTAAAAAAATTATTGCCATAAAATCATAGATTTGGTAATTAATCAGACAATATTAACCAATGAACTGCATAATTTCACAATCAAATTTTCCTATTAATAAATAGAGTTAGCAAAAGGAATTCACAGTTATGCTACTGACTGACAAAACAAAGAATAGCAATGGTGCAACTAATAGTTTAAACACTACAGGGAATTTCCAAATATTAGACAATTCTCTTGGTTCCCACGACTTAAATAATTACTCTGTTTCCAAATCCAGAAGTCAGAGTAGTTCTAGTGCTACTAGTAAAGCTTCTTCTGCTGTAGACCCTAACGGTAGTTTTTCTAAAGCCAATCAACTAGGAACTCTACACAATAGCCGTCGAGAATATGGTGATATCGGTTATCATACTAGCTACGGAAAAGATAAACAAGACTTCTGGAAATTCAGACTAAATAGTAACCGCGATGTAACTCTAAGTCTTTCTGGCTTGAGTGAGGACGCTGGTTTAGCAATATATGACAGTTCAAAGAAATTAATTTCTTGGTCTAACAAAGGTGGTAATGCTTCTGAATTTATTCGTAGCTCCCTTTCTAAAGGCGACTACTATGCCCTAGTTTATAAATATTCTGGTAATAGTACAAATTACACGCTTACAACTAACCTCAACTTGAGTAAGTATGTAAGTGGAAATTTAAGAGCTAATACTTTCTCGCTTGACTCTCGTTACGACAAGATGATTTTCTCTGGAAACGGTAATGTCGATTACGGCACTGGTCAGCGAGATATTCTCAATCTTTCTAGTATTTCTTCCAAAAGCGTAAAATTTAATTATGCAAGCATTTATGGAGGTGGTGTCCTTTATAACCCTGGTAAAGGTAGTCGTGTATTTGATGCTGTTACCTTAAGTAACGGTAAACAAATATTATTTGAGGGAATTGAAAAAATTAGCTTTCGCGATCGCACAATTAATTTATCAGTAAAACCCAATGACCCTTTATTTAAGAAACAATGGAATTTACATATGACGGGGGTTCACAATGCGTGGCGTTTTACTAAAGGTTCATCAAAAGTATTAGTTGGCATACAAGACACAGGACTAGGAACTAATAGTCGTGGTTTCATCCACTCAGATTTACGTAGAACTACAATCTACAAAAATAACTATCGAGATGAATTTTTCCGTACTTTTAAGGGTAAAGGTTATGGAAGAAAACTTACTTCTCATGGAACACCCGTTCAAGGAATAATTGGGGCTGCAAGTAATAATGGATGGGGTATGAGTGGAATCAACTGGAATTCTCGGGTCTTCAATGTTGATGTTCTTGATGGTAATAAAAACGACCAATCTCTTACCAAAGCGACTCAAAAGATGATTAATGAGGCTAGTCGTAATGGACAGCGGCTTGTCATAAATATGAGCTTAAGTGGTGGTAGCATCAGTAGTGCGTTTGAAAAATTGATTGCTCGAAATCAAAAGAATGCTCTGTTTGTAATGTCATCTGGTAACAATAATCGTAATAGTCTCTCCGATCCTGCAAGTCTGTCAAGTAAGTATAGTAATGTTATTTCTGTAGGTGCTTCTTGGGGAACTCGCGATACACGCGGAAATTCCAGAATACCCGGTACTCGGATTTCTTATTCCGGATGGTGGGGTTCAAATTATGGGAATGGATTAACCTTGATGGCTCCTTCTGAAGTATATACCACTAATGCAAAGCGTAACCCATCAGGAATTGTTCAGTTCGGATATGATAGCCGTTTTAGTGGAACTTCCGCAGCTGCACCCCATGTTACAGGAATTGCTTCATTAGTTTGGAGTGTAAATAGTCGATTGAGCGCAACCCAAATTAA